>CALVEO010000014.1 GCA_944326615.1 Candidatus Gastranaerophilales bacterium
TCGACTTTTGAAACAAAAGACGGATTTTTAAGAGTTATGGATATGTTGATTGATGCTTACAAAGCTCAAGGCAAATCCCAAGAGGAAGCTGAAAAATGTGCTAACAAACATTTTATTGCAGTAACTGATAAAAATTCTGAAAAAAGTGAACTTAGAAGAACATCAAACGAAAACGGCTGGCTAGGCGACTTATATATTCATGATGATGTAGGCGGACGTTTCTCGGCATTTGACGACCACGCTTTATTTACACTTGCTTATGCCGGTATGAAAAAAGAAGATATGGTAAAAATGTTAAATGCAGCTCAGGAAGTTTCAACAGAATCATTAACAGCAGATTTAGATGTAAATGATGCATTGAAAGAAGGTATTTTCTGGGCTAATGCTAAAATGAACGGTATTTTAACAACAGTTCATCAGTATATGGGTTCAATCTTTGAAAATACGGTTTACTGGCACGCTCAAATGCAGAACGAATCTGTTAAAGATACTCTAAAACAGGTTGCAAAAGTTCCTGATGCAATGCATCATTCTGCAGAAGCTCACTTTAATCCTGCAAACAAATTTGCATTCGCGTTGACTGTACCTCAGGATAACGGAGTTTGCAGAGAAAATGCTGAAAGTTATGTTGAAGCTTTGACAAAATCTTACACATCAACGGGAGCATTTTTCTTAGAAACTGCAAAAACCTCTGGCATGGGCTTAACTCCTGAAGCAGCAGGTGCAATAACTCAATTAAGAGCATTTGCAACAGTTTATCAGGAAATCGTTGAAAAAATCAGCGAAAACAAATCATTCCCTGAAGTTCTCGACAGCGTATTGCAGCCGCACGTAGAATTCTACAAAAAGAATTTGAAAGGCGGAGTTGTAGTTCCGGGAAGGATATCTAAATAAGCGTAGTAGCTACATATCAATATATATATAAACAACACCATTTTACTAAATAAGTCGTTCTGAACTTGTTTCAGAATTTTGACGGGCTGCTGAATTAAATTCAGCATGACTGAGGTAAAATGGTGTTGTTGTATTTACGTTTTTGTAATTAATATTTGGGATAATCCTTAGGTATTTGCCAGCTGTTAAAATATAAGTATGCACCGCAAAACATCCCGCTTGCGCCGGATTTACAATTATCCTGAATTAAATCAATATTTATTCCGGTGCCATAAACCCATAAGCCTGCATGCAGGATATTATGCATATTAGTTTCTTTTAATGCTGCTTTTGTTAATGTTAAAAGAAAAATATCTTTTCCATACATGTTAGGTCTGACTTTACCATTAGTGTCTATATAAAAATGTGCATGGGAATTTTGATTTTGAAAAGCTAGTAATGTCCCGTCAGATAATTTTACTTTTGCGTAGGCTCCATCTTTAATTGAAAGATGTGCGTTTCCGTTAAGGTAATATATTACACCATCATCACTCCAGCATTCTGATGAAACATTATCTTCGCAGTTTTTGGTAATATTAAGATATGGAACAAAATATTTGTTGAAAAAATCTTTTGTAGACAAATTCCAATCCCAATTTTCAATTTCTCCGTAATCAAGTTCTGACATTTTATAGGTCTGATTTAAAACAGAATATGCTTTTTTAAAACGATTTACAGATTCAACAATTTTCTTATGAGAAATCAAAGATGGCATTGTCAATGCAGCTACCACTCCTATTATACCGAGAGTTATAAGAACTTCGGCTAAAGTAAATGCAAATTTATATTGTTCGGATTCAGTAACTTTAGATGACGTAGTAAGTGTAAATAAATAGAAATATTTTATCATAAAATCCTCTTTTTTAATTATCTTTTATATGTATATATTACTTTATATTTCTAAATAAGTCAATAATTTATTACTTTATATTTCCTGTTAATATTCACAGATTATTTCTATTATTGTTAGAAAGGTTTATATGAGTTTAAAAAAAATTTTTGCGGAAAATTTGAAAAAAATAAGAAAACAAAGAGGCCTAACTCAAGAAGAACTGGCTGAACTTGTAAATGTCGCCCCCAGACATATTTCTTTTATAGAAACAGCAAAAAGTTTTCCTTCATGTGATTTACTCGAAAGATTAAGCAAAGTGTTAAACATAAATTTTACCAAATTTTTTGAGTATGAAAGTGAAATTTCAAGAGATGAAATCTTAAAACAGATAAATAATATTGCCACAAGATTAGATGACAAAAAACTTAAATATATATATAAAATGGTAAGTGAATTATAAAGCTCAATTATTCACATTTTGATGTGGTATGATTATTTATATGGCGACAAATTTTGATTTTTTAAAAAAAGTTGATAAGAATTTATACGGAATAATTTCAGAAGCCGAAAAACTTTACAGAGATGAGTATTTTGAACAATGCATGACCCAGACAAGAAAGTTCGGCGAAAACGTCTGTAAAAAAGTTCTCGGGAAAAATTATACCGTTGAAAAGACGATGCCGCAAGGCGCAGGCGGCATAAAAACTTTCGATAATATGCTTGCAACGTTAAATGACTGCTCGACAGGTACGGAAACCGAAAAAGAGTTTATAAATGATTTATATTTCCTGAAAAAACATGGCAACAGTGCTGTTCATTCATCTTCCGTAAAAAAAGACGGCATGACAGCTTTAGAATGTCTTAAACGAGCATTTGAAATTGCAATAAGCTATTCTGTTTTTCACCGCGGAGCAGGTTCTGATATTTTGAGACTTCATTATGACACAGAACTTCTCATAACAGGTAAAAAAAGCGGGAAAACTCTGGCAGAAAAATATACAGAAGAAAAGGCAAAAACTGCTGTATCAACCAAGCCAAAAACTTCCGCAAAGCCGCGTAAAACAACATCTAAAAAATCAAAAAAACAATCCTCTGTTATGGTCTGCAAACCACCCCAAAAAAGAATTTCATTTTATTGGATTTTAACAGGAATATCTTGCATTATTTCCATAGTAATCATACTGGTTTTATTTATATCAATCCATATTTCTTAAGGTATTTAAATAATTAATTTCATCATCTTTTGTCATATCAGGATTTTTCAGTTTTTGTTTAAGTATTTCATCAAAAATCTGCTGGTATTTCGGCGACGGCTTTATCCCTGAATTTTTCAAATCATCACCGGTTATTTCAATTTTAATTTTTCTTAAATCGTCAAGGTAATACCTTGCCCCCTGCTCGTCTTTTAAAATTCCGTAAAGCAAAACTGTTTCAAGGCGCGCATTTTCAAACGCTTTATAAAGTTCAAAATCAGTTTTCAATACACTCTCCGGCACATCATTGAGAATTTTTTGTTCTATCTTTGTGAGAGGCAGACGGGACAAATCGCCGAGAACTCCGACGTAAACAAGCCAGAAAAAATTTTCGCCTGCTCCCTTGAAACTTGGCTGCAGATAATCATTTATCAGTTTTTCAATATTAACATCAGGCAATTCAACATCATTCGGCGTTACAAGTTTATAAATCTTTTCGTTTATAAATCTTTCAAATGCATACTGATAACTGTGCCCTCTCTCTTTGTGAGAGGGCAGAATTTCGCCTTTCGCCTTCGGGGAAAGGCTGAAATTCGGGTGAGGGTCAAAAGTTTCAATCAGTTCTTTTTTAACCCTTTTATAGCTCATATCGTAATTTATATTATCAAGATAATCCTGCTGGAGTTTTTTTGTATGTTCATCAAGTGCAAAGCCGAAACGTACTGAAAATTTAAGTGCTCTGATAATTCTTGTCGGATCATCAATAAAACTTTTGTCATGCAAAACACGCAGTTTTTTATTTTTCAAATCATCAAGTCCGCCGGTATAATCAACAATTTCGCCTGTAGTAACAGATTTAGCCAGTGCATTTATTGTAAAGTCGCGTCTCATAACATCTTCTTTCAACGAGCAACCGATTTTATCAACAACAGGAAGATGTCCTTTGCGCGGGTAGCTTTCTGAGCGTGTCGAAGCAAAATCAACAATTATCATATCCTTCTCCCCAATGCGGGAGAAGGTGCCCGAAGGGCGGATGAGGGGTGAAAGTTTCACCCTGACAGTTCCGAAATCAGGATTTACCTGAACAACTTCGCCAAATTTTGAACAATATTCTATTGCGTTTCCTACACAGGTTATATCAATATCAAAGGATTCACGTCCGAGAAGTTCATCTCTGACGACTCCGCCTATGAAAAACAGTTTGTTTGAAGTATCCTTTATATTGATGATGTTCATGTAAAGCATTTTAGCGTAAAATGAATTTATTAACAAGTTAATAAATGAGGGTAAGAGGGTAAGAAGATAAGAGGGTAAGATATTTAATAAATTATTTTGTGCGTCAGCACCTATACAAGCTTACCTTCCTATCATCCTACCTTCTAATCCTCCTGTAATAAGGAGACAATATGCTTCAGGAAGCTTCGCGCGCAATAAATTCAGCATTTAATAACAGTTTTATAAAAAAACTAAGCCAGTATCTTCACGACTGTGTGAGAGAAGAAGTTAAAAGCTCAACCTTTAGAAACCTGAAAGGCGACAAAGATAACAAATGGATTTTTCTAAAAGGTGATGAACAGTTATTCTCTACAGGGGCTGAATATGTTTCACTTGACGGCAGCGACCCGAAACTGACCGAATTAATGATACAAAGCGATCTGGGACAAAAAGATAAATACCTTATCTACGGCTATCTTTTCCTTGTCGGCAAAAGTTCAAAATCAAAAAAACATAACGAATTTTTAACCCCGCTTTTATATATGCCCTGCAAACTTGAACGAAACGGTGTGAATATCAATTGCCTTCCGCTCGATGAAGTTTTATCGCTCAACACAGGCGCACTTGCCGCTTTAATGCGGAAAAATGACGACGAAGATGAAGTTGACCTGCTTCTTGAAGGTATTCTTGATGTTGTGCCTGATCTTCCTATAACAAAAGAAAAACTCGATATCTTTTTGACTACACTAAAATCTCTTGTTCCGGAAATCGAAATTGCCGAAAACCCCGGAGATTACAAAGAGGACGATAATATTACAAAGGCAAAAGATTTTTATAAAGAAAAAATAGACGGCGAAAACATAGACGAAATTATTGAAGAAGAAACCGAACAGGAAAAACAAAAAGTTAAACTGGAAAAAATCGCAGTAACTTACCAGAGCGCAATAATCTTGACCAAACGCCCGTCAGTAACCGCAGGAGTATTGCACGAATTAACCCAGATTGCCGAAAAACCGTCAGGAATATATAGAGAAACAGCCCTGAACATAATTAATGAAGAATACGCACAGAGCAGGGAAAAATCTGTTCCGCTTAAAGATATGAATAAAATTACTGATTTTTACCCTATCACTCCGCTTTCTTTAAGCGACAGCCAGCTTCAGGTTATCAAAAACATTGATAACAGTAAATTTGTAGCTGTTCAGGGGCCTCCGGGAACAGGCAAATCCCAGACAATAGTAAACCTTGTCGCACACCTTGTAGCAAACGGCAAGACAGTTCTTGTCGCTTCCCGTATGGATAAAGCTGTTGACGTTGTTGCAGAACGTTTGAATGAACTCGGTGCATCACACATGGCACTCAGGGCAGGACGTTTGAATTACCAGAGACAGTTGAGCGAAGAGTTAAACAATCTGCTCTCACAAAACAGCGATTTGGACGAAAGTGTTGAAGATATTCTGCTTGTTGATGTTAAAGACATGAAAGACCACCTTGATATGTTAAAAAACATGGAGGTTAAGTCTGAAACTATTATAAAACTTGAAAAAGACTGGCACGACAAGTTATTGGAAGTAGAAGAACAGGAAAAACTTCTCGGCAAAAAAGAATTTATCAAAAAAAGCCTTAAAAAAGGCGAGATCGATATTGTATCGGGGATTATAAAAATTCTTGAACACAATATGGAAAAAGCCGGATTTATTTCAAAAATAGCGAACTTTACAAGTCTTGGCCAGCTCAAAAAAACTCTGGATTTGAAAGAATTTGACGTAACTTATGAAACCCTCGGCAGATTAAAACAAGAGCTTGATTTTGCGAATATGGAATGGTCCTTGAGACAAATCGAAGCTGAAATCCAAAAAACAGGCAATCTTCACATGCTCTCAGAACAAATCCGTACAATGAAACGCAAACAAAAAAAACTTGCGATAAACATTTTGAAAAATAAACGCCGCGAAGCACTGAAAAGCCTTTTGCGGGACGAAAACAAACGCAGAAGATTAAAAGTCCATGCAAAATCACTTGTTACAAACAGAAAACGCCTGCAAACCAATATTCTTGAAGAAGAAGATTTTAAACCATTATTGGAAGCTTTCCCCTGCTGGTGCGTAACAACTTATGCAGTATCGGATTCACTCCCGCTGAAACCCGGTATGTTTGATGTTGCAATCATTGATGAAGCTTCCCAATGCGATATCGCAAGCTGTTTCCCGATATTGTTCAGGGCAAAACGTGCTGTAATTGTTGGTGATGACAAACAGCTTCCGCATTTATCATTCCTTGAAAAAGCTAAAGAACAATCTTTCTTAAGCCAGTACGGCATTCCCGATAAATACCAGCTTATGTGGCGTTTCAGAACAAATTCAATGTTCGATTTGGCAGATTATTATTCAATGAATTCCGTTATGCTGGATGAGCATTTCAGAAGCCTTCCGCCGATTATTAATTTTTCAAACCACGAATTTTACAATGACAGAATTCGCGTAATGAGAAAAGACAAACCAGATGAAAAAGTTCTGGAGCTTGTCGAAGTCCTTGACGGCAAAGTCGATTTTGACGCAACACGTAATCTTCCAGAAATCGAAGCACTGGTTAAAAGGCTGCATGAAATAATAATAGAAGATGAAAGGCAAAATCCCGACAATCCTGTATCGGTTGGTATAATTTCACCGTTCAGGGCGCAGGTGGAACAGCTGAAAGTTTCTGTCTCAAAAGTGCTTTCAGATTATATGATAAAAAAACACCAGATAGAAATCGGTACAGCTCACACATTTCAGGGTGATGAACGCGATATTATGCTGATTTCATGGGCGGTTGCGGATAATAGCTACAATCAAAGTCTCATATTTTTACAGAAACCTAACCTCTTTAACGTAGCAATCACAAGAGGACGCAATAAAGTTATAAACTTTATCTCCCGTAACCCGAGAGAACTCCCCGAAGGGCATTTCAGAAATTACGTATCATATATGCAGCTTTATCAAGACCGCAAACAGGCAATGCTTTCAGGCGACATAGATGAAAATATATACAAAAATCCGCTTGAGCGCGAAGTTGCGGAGAAAATAAGAGAACTGGGACACAGGGTCGTTGCAGGAGCAGAAATTGCAGGCCTCAGCGCTGATTTGCTTGTTGATGACAAATTCGTAGTTGAAATTGACGGGCTTGAAGACAAAAATGGCGATAGAATTTCTAATGTAAAAAAACAAGCTATAATTGAACGTTCAGGTTTTAAGGTTAAACGCATAACATACCGCGAATGGCACTATTCCCCGAAAGCCTGCCTTGACAGAATTTTGATTGAAGATTAAATATCTTAAGTCATTGCATGTTGAGCCCCAAAAATCTATTCATACACCCTGCATTTTCCATCTTTGATATAATTCATATTTTTTTCATAAATAACATGAGCTGTGCAGGCATCGCCTCTGTTAAGATAATAGTCACTATTTAGAACTCCTGAAATACCTGCCGGGACAATTCTATCTTTATAAATTACAAAAGTATGCAAATCAATACCCAGAGTATTAGGAGGAGCACTGCCATTAACGTCAACTCTTAAATATCCGCAAGGATCGCCTTCATTTCCACAGGAATTGCCAAAAGTTAAAGAAGAAATATATGTACCATCATTTAAAATTGCATTTGAATAGGAATCCCGTTCATTCAAATTTAATCCAAAAGATTGAGAGCCAATAGACTTATAGCCTAAATCCGGGAAACATCCAGCTTCTGTTTTCCCGCAGAATTTTAAAACATTCATATATGGCAGTAAATAATATAAAATATCATTTTCATCCTTTTTTGAAACCTGATAATCAATCAAACTCCATTCAGAAATCTCGCCATTATCCTGTTTTGCTCTTACATAAACATTACTTATAACAGAATAAAATTTGTTCAATTTAGATACATATTCCTGAATTTTATACTTTTGAATTAAAGAAGGCATAGTAAGTGCGGCCACCACTCCGATAATTCCTAATGTTATCAAGACTTCAGCTAACGTAAACGCGGCGCGACGAAGATTGTTGGAAGTGGCTACGTGCGTATTACCTTCCACCAAAGTAAACGCAGCTTGACGAATGTCGTCAAAGTGGGCTACGTGCGTAGCACATTCAGCTAACGTAAACGCGGCTTGTTTTCTCTCCAAATTCTTTTCTGAAACCGGAGAATTTACATCACAAAAACCGGCAAAACATGTTTCAGGAGCGGCTAAATGCCCCCCCCCCGACATTCTTGTAAACTAATTTTTTTCATAATCCTGCTCCTTATTATTTATCTTACTGTTTTATTATAACATACCTTTCGGAATATTTCAATAAATTATACGATAACAGAAATTATAGAAAAAGGCAGAATTCAACGCAATCCGCCTTTACAAAATCTTGATTAAATATAAATTGTATTAATCAAATCTCTTATTTTCTGAATATCTTTCATAATCTAATTTATTCTTTAAAAAGATAGTTTTTAATGCCCCATAACTACCACTACTTGGCTGTAATTTTTGCGGTTGAACAATAATTTGATGAACGTCAGCCCCATATTGATTGGGGCCTTTGTTTGCACCATTAACATCAATAACCACAGTTGCACATCTTGTATCCGTAATAGTTTCTGTTTCACCTGTATTAAATCCGTTTTCATCTTTTACATTACTTGTATATGTCCATGGTTCACAAGTCTGTCTTATATCTCTAAAAGAAATTGAACTCCCGTCAACAAGTAAGAGTCTCGGAAAACCAAAAGATTCCTTCTTAACACCACCCGTACCATTATTTGTAGGTTTTGCCAATTTAACAATATATGTACTTCCACACCCTTTGCCGGATGATTCACATACCTTTGCTCCGTTATAATATGCTGCTATAGCTTTTGCTACATCCTCTTTTTTGCCGTCGCCGTAAGCAAAAATTGAGGAATAATCAACTGAACCTGTATCTGCTAACATTCTGTTAAGTACATTCATAAAATTTGAATAACTTTTTTTAGATTGAGCAATCAAAACCTGATCTTTATAGCGTTGAATTAAAGAAGGCATAGTAAGTGCGGCCACAACACCGATAATTCCTAATGTTATCAAAACCTCCGCCAGAGTGAAAGCGGCGCGACGAAGATTGTCAAAGTGGACTACGTGCGTATTACCTTCCACCAAAGTAAACGCGGTTCGACGAATACCGTCAAAGTGGACTACGTGCGTAGCACCCTCTGCCAAAGTAAAAGCTCCTTGTTTTCTCTCTAAATTCTTTACTAAAACCGGATAATTTACATCACGCAAACCGGCAAAACATGCTTCAGGAGCGGCTAAATGCCCCCCCCCCGACATTCTTGTAAACTAATTTTTTTCATAATCCTACTCCTCATTATTCATCTTACTGTATTATATTATAACATATATTTTTCTATATTGCAATAAATAAAAAGCCCCTTTTCTTAAAGGGGCTTTACATCACTATATAGTCTATTACGTTATTATTTAACTTCTTTAATTACAATTGAAGCATTCTGCCCGCCAAAACCAAATGAATTTGACAGAGCAACATGAATATCGGCTTTTCTTGCTTTATGCGGAACATAATCAAGATTTCCGACTTTCTCATCCTGATTGTCAAGGTTAATTGTCGGCGGAACAAGATGTTCATTTATTGTTTTAACGCAGGCAATACATTCAACAGCACCTGTAGCGCCTAGAAGATGTCCATGCATTGATTTTGTTGAACTTACAAGAAGATTTTTGTTTTCGTCTTTGCTGCCGAACAAACCTTCTATAGCTTTAGATTCAGCAATATCACCTAACCCTGTGCTTGTACCATGCGCATTAATGTAATCTACATCTGACGGTTTCAATCCTGCATCTTCCAGCGCAAATTTCATAGAATGAGTAGCGCCTTTGCCTTCAGGATCAGGAGCAACAACATCATAAGCATCAGCAGTCTGGCCGTAACCGACGACTTCAGCGTAAATTTTTGCACCGCGTTTTTTAGCATGTTCGTATTCTTCAAGAATAAGAACACCAGCACCTTCAGACATTACAAAACCGTCTCTATCAACATCCCAGGGGCGTGAAGCTTTTGTCGGTTCATCATTACGTTTTGAAAGTGTTCTTGCACTAGAGAAAGCTCCAATACCAACATCACAAATTGTTGCCTCGCAGCCTCCTGCAACAACAATATCAGCATCACCGTATTGAATAGAACGGAATGCATCGCCTATAGTATGTGTACCTGTTGCACAGGCAGACACTACAACTTTATTCAAGCCTTTAAAACCGTATTTCATAGAAATTCTGCCTGATGCCATATTTACAATCATCATAGGAATTGTGAAAGGTGAACATTTATTAGGACCTTTTTCAAGAATTCTTACATGATTTTCTTCAAAAGTTCTGAATCCGCCCGCTGCAGAGCTGACCATGACACCTATTTTATAAGGATCAACATCATTAACTGCTTCAAGTTTTGCATCTTTAACAGCCTCATCAGCAGCAATCATTGCAAACTGGATGTATCTGTCCATTTTTTTAGCTTCTTTAGGATCCAGATATTCTTCGGGGTTAAAATTCTTAACCTCGCCTGAAATTTTAACAACATGTTTTGAAATATCAATAAGTTCAGACGTACTGATTCCGCTTTTTCCTTCTACAAGACTATTCCAAAATTTGTCAACGCCTACACCAAACGGAGTTACGGCTCCAAGTCCTGTGATAACTACTCTTCTTTTTGTCATCTCTTTACCTTTTTAAAACTATCTTTTAATAAATATACGAGGGGAAAATCATTATTAAATTTTCGCCCCCGCATAAAATTATTTAACAGCGTCAAAACATTTAACGCCGGATGTTATTTATTTGCTGTGAGCATCAATGTAGTTTACAGCATCTTGAACTGTTTGAATTTTTTCAGCTTCTTCATCAGGGATTTCGCATCCGAATTCTTCTTCAAAAGCCATTACTAATTCTACAGTGTCTAAAGAATCAGCGCCTAAATCAGCTGTAAAGCTTGCTTCTGGAGTAACTAAAGCTTCATCAACGCTTAATTGATCTACAACTACTTTTTTAACTTTTTCAAATGTACTCATTTCTAATTTCCTCATAATTAATTACTATACTATTTGTTCTCTAATATTATACTTAGAGCAAGAATTTTTTGCAAGGAATTTACAATCCTCTCATCATTTTGTTAAAAATCTTTACTTTTTTGAAGTCAATAAGCCTAAAAGTTAATAAGTGAATAAGTTCTTTACAAAAGCAATATTCTAAAATATTCACAATAACTATTTTACGAAATGACTTATTAACTCATTAACCTATTCACCTAAAGACTTTTAAATAATTAACGCACCAGCAACTTCGATTGCCTGACCTGAAACGTAATCAGCATCGAGTGCAAGATACTTAACAGTTTTTGCAATATCTTCCGGAGTTCCGAGTCTTTTCATCGGAATTGCTTTCATATATTCTTCTATATTCGGAAGGTTAGCAGTCATAGCTGTCTGGATAAAGCCCGGGCACACTGCGTTAACTCTGATATTTCTTGAGCCGAATTCTTTGGCAAGAGTTTTAGTTAAACCTACAAGACCTGCTTTAGAAGCTGAATAGTTTGCCTGACCGGGGTTTCCATGCAAGCCGACAACGCTTGACATGTTAATGATTGATCCCTGACGGGCTTTCATCATGTGTTTAATAACGGCATGTGTTACGCAATAAGCACTTGTAAGGTTAATTTTAATAACTCTTTCCCACTGTTCCATATCCATTCTGATGAACAAGCCGTCTTTTGTAATACCTGCATTGTTTAGCAAAACGTCAATTCTGCCATGTTCTGCAATCATTTTATCAACATTTGCCTGAACTTCTTCATCATTAGAAACATCAAATCTATAAAAATAAGCGTTTGCTCCCAATGCTTTTATTTCATCAAGAGCCGGCTGAGCTTTTTCAGCTTCGCAAATATCGTTGATAATAATGTCGCATCCTGCTTTTGCAAGTTCTTTAGCACAAGCAAGACCAATACCGCGCGAACCGCCTGTAATCAATGCAATTTTTCTTTCTGTCATTAATCTTTCTCCTTATTTTTGCTGCGGAAAACCACAGCCTTTTATACACACATTAATTCTTCTTTTAAAGAAGCTATAGTTGCATCCAGTGATGCTTTATCGTAAATATTAAATACTTTGGCATCAGGTACAATTTTTTTATTCAACCCTGCAAGAACTTTACCAGGTCCTATTTCAACAAAAATTTCAACGCCATCTGATGACATTTTCTGAATTGTATGAGTCCAGTGGACTGATGAATAAATCTGTTTCGGCATTTTTACCCTGAAATCAGAACTGTCAACAGTTTCAGAAGCATCAACATTTGTAATAACAGGGATAGAAGCGTTGTTTAAATCCAGTGAATTTACAAAACTTTCAAACTCATGCCCTGCTGCTTCCATAAATTTTGAATGGAAAGCGCCGGAAACAGCAAGAGGAACAACACGCCTTACACCATTTGCCAACATATAATCTGATGCAGCTTTTACGGCGTTTTCATCTCCTGTGATTACGACCTGAGCCGGAGAGTTGTAGTTTGCTACATCAACATAACCAACTTTTGAGCCTTCCTCTAATCCGGCTTTTAACTGTTCTTCGGTAGCATTCAAAACCGCAGCCATAGCCCCGCCGTTTTTTTGACCTGCCGGACAGTCTTTTTCAGACTTATTCTTCCCACATGAAGCCTCATTCATCAAATCAGCGCGTTTTTGAATAGCTTTTAAAGTTGTTTCCAGGGACATAACGCCTGCTTCATACATTGCGCAGTATTCACCTAACGAATGCCCTGCAACATAATCGGGTTTAATATTCATTTGAGACTTCAAAGCCTCCAAAGCCGCAATAGACATTGTAACAATACATGGCTGGGTGTTAACAGTCTGTTTAAGTGCATCTTCAGGCCCTTCAAAACACAATGACGCAACACTTTTGCCTAAAACCTTGTCAGCAGTGTCAAAAACATTTTTTGCACTCTCAAAACTTTCATACAAATCTTTTCCCATGCCAACAGCCTGAGCTCCCTGCCCCGGAAAAAGAAACGCTATTTTTTTTGCCATACGTAATCCCTTCTCAAACGTCGGGCAAGTATGCCCAACCTACTCTCTAACTTTCCTGCCTCAATTATACAATAAACACGAAAAAAGTAAATAATTAAGGTTTTGTATTACTATTTAATTTATTTTATTCAAATCATTCTCAATAATCTTTAAAAAATCAGGTTTTAAACTGTCCAGAACAACGATATCTACTTTATAAGGAAAAGTTGAATTTTCAAATATACCTCTGATTTTTAATAATTCGTTAAAAGGAATATCGCCCTTTAAAGCTATGTCAACATCAGAATATTTCTGAGCCTTGCCCTGCGTTCTGGAGCCAAAAATAAAAATTTCCACATCAGGCAAAACACTTAAAATGGTAGTTTTTATAAATTCAACGTATTTATCTTCCAAATCTATCATTTTAATTTACCCGCAAGATACAAAATTTCTTCATAAAATGCAGGAATTATACTCACAACTTTCAAAGCAATTTCTTCATTATATGTATGAGAAGTCAAATTTCGCATGTTCCTGTAATTAGTCCATATTTCGAGATCAGATTTAAGCAAGTCCAAACGGTTTGCAGTCCTTATCATATCATTAAATGACATGTGTTCAACATCATCAACAACAAATGCCCGTTCAAAAAAATATTTCCTCAAAGTTTTTAAGGCTATTGAATATGTAAACTCAAATCTTTGAATTACCGAATCTCTTATTCCGTCATCTGTTACGTCTTTTTGGTATCTTACAAGAATTTCTCCAAGTCTTTTTACGGCATTTTCAAGTGATGATATATCAAAAGTTCCTTCTCTCATAATTACATAGATTATACAATAATCACCGAAAAATGTAAATATATGGCGGGAAAAGAGCTTCCCGCCAGAATATCTTTATTTATTATCCGAATTTTTAGATGATTTTATAAATACATCGTCATTTAATAAACCGATTTTTTCTTTGCAAAATTCACATTCCGGCTTAAACGGCTTACAAAACCACTCGGTATCTTTTTTAACCTGTTTTGCTCTCGCAATTTTTACAGAATCTCCATGATAAAAAACATCTGTAAATCCGCTTAATTTTGAAAAATTTGTCTTTAATCCTTTTATACTACCAATACCCATACTAGCAAATCCCCTCACGCAGTCTTATAATTGCTCCACCCCAGGTCATTCCGGCGCCAAATCCACACAGAACAGCTGTTGTTCCGAGTTTTACATTGCCTTTTTCAACGCTTTCAGCGAGCGCAATAGGAATTGAAGCTGCAGATGTGTTGCCATAGTATTTGATATTTGTAACGACTTTTTCATCAGGATAACCCAGTCTTTCCTGAACAGCCTGAATAATTCTTATATTCGCCTGATGCGGAATCAGATAATCTATATCTTCAGGCTTCAAACCTGCATCAGATATAAGATTTTCAACGTAATGCGGAAGAACTTTTGCAACAAATGTATAAACACCGCGTCCGTTCATTCTTATACCTTTTGGTTTTTCTTCATACTGCTCCACAAGCGGGCAATTTTTTCCGTCAAATGAAAGTTCTATTAAATTTCCGTAGTTTCCGTCAGCTTTAATATCAATTGCAATAATATCGTCAATACCGTCCTCTGCCTGAGTTACAACCATTGCACCGGCACCATCGCCAAATAAAATTGAAGTGCTTCTGTCTTCCCAGTTTACAAGGCGTGAATTGTTATCTGTTGCGACAATCAAGATATTTTTGTACATACCTGATGCAATATATGCTTTTGCAATGCTTAAGCCGTAAATCAACCCCGAGCACGCTGCAGTTATATCAAAAGCCGGGATTTGAGCTTTTATTCCTAATCTTTGATGAATATGACATGCTATTGCAGGATACAAATCAGGCGGTGCAGAAGATGCTGCCACAATTAAATCAATATCATCGGGTTTCATCTTTGCTTTTTCAAGAGCTTTTTCAGCAGCTTCCAAGCCTAAATCAATAGCGTTTTGCTCGCCTGATACAACACGTCTTTCCTTAATCCCCGTACGTGTATAAATCCATTCGTCAGATGTTTCATATAACTGTGTCAAATCATCGTTTGTAATAACTGTCTCGGGTAAACTGTATCCTACTCCCGCAATTCTCAACGGAATTAATTTATCTGTCATATATTTTTATTCCTCATAAAACTTGGCTATTTTTTCGTTTATACCTGTTTCAACGGCAAATTTTGCGACTCTTACGGCATTTTTAATTGCATAAGCTTTGCTTCTTCCATGGGATATAACAGTTATTCCTTTGACGCCTAAAAGCAGTGCTCCGCCGAATTCTTCATAGTTAATTTTTGTATAAATTCTTTTCATAAACGGTTTTGCAAGCAGCCCTATAACTTTGCCGAGTAAATCTGCCTTAAATTCCTGTTTCAACATTCTGAATAACATCTGGGATGTGCCTTCTGTCACTTTTAAAGCAACATTACCGACAAAGCCGTCGCAAACTACAACATCGCAGACACTCAGGAAAATTTCTTTACCTTCAATATTTCCGACAAAATTCAATTTATCCTGCTGTTCTTCAAGAAGTTTATATGTAGCCTGTGCAAGTTCATTTCCCTTGCCAGCCTCTTCGCCTATATTCAAAACTCCGACTCTCGGATGTTCAATACCGAGAACATTTTTAGAAAAAGTAGCACCCATAATAGCGAATTGATGAAGCATTTCAGGAGTACAGTTACTGTTTGCACCACCGTCAATAACAACAATAGGTTTCTTTATTGTAGGCAGAGTAACTGCAATTGCAGGTCTGTCAATTCCGGGAATTCTTCCTAAACCGAATAAGCTTGAGGCCATAGCAGCGCCGGTTGAGCCTGCGGCAACAACAGCATCGGAACTTCCCTGGGCAACTGCATCAACTGCCAGAACGATAGATGATTTTTTCTTTTTACGAATAGCCTGCCCGGGGGCTTCACCCATTTCAATAACCTCAGAGGCATGGGTAATTTTAATATCAAGTTTAGACGTATCAATTTTCATGCGGTATTTTGCAGCACCACCCTTGCCATGGTCAGTCATAAAGCCTTCATGGGAAATTTTATCAAGCTCCTGCTCAATTCTATCCTGTTTTCCAACAAGTTCAATTGCTACGCCATATTCTTTTGCTGCCCAAACAGCACCTGCCACAATTTCGTGAGGAGCGTGATCACCGCCCATTGCATCTATTGCTATTCTTGTCATCTTATCCCTCTCCGTTATAAAGATACTAAATTTCTAAGGCCTTAAAGGCAATAAGGCATTTCGTTGAAATATTATATGAAAGACTTATTGCCTTAGTATCTTAATGCCTTAGTATTCTTATTCTTCTTTCTCAGCAACTTCAGTTTCAGCTTTAGCTTCATCTTCTGCTGCTTCTGCTTTAACTTCTTCTACTGCGGGTTGTTCTTCAACCTTTTCTGCAGCTGCCGCCTTCTTGGTTGATTTTTTAGCCGGTTTCTTTTCTTCTTTAACCGGAGCTTCTTCAACTCTGTCTTTAATGCTTACGGGTTTTCCTTTGTAAGTTCCGCAAGCTGTGCATACTGTGTGTGTTAATACTGTTGCTCCGCAGTTAGGGCACTTTGTAGTTTCCGGTTTTGTTGCTTTCCAGTTACTTCTTCTGTGTCCTTGTGCTGAATGTCCTGTTCTTTTCTTAGGTACTGCCATTTTTCTTTTTCCTTTTTTATTTTCTTATACTACTTATATTTCTTATTTACCGTCAATCTTAATGTTTTTAAATACATCTAATCTCGGGTCGGATAAATTTTCTTCTTTCAAAAATTTATTCCCATTACAATTTATACCACAAACTTTTTTATTTGGTAAATTTAATATTACAGATTGATACAATAAGTCATAAATATCAATTTCATCAGCGCCGTCAAGATCGGTTACAAACTGTCCTTCTTTTAGTTCAAGCTCCTGCCCGTAATCATCCAGCAGGGCTTTTTTGGCAAACATTTCATCTATATCAAAATCAAATTTATGCTCAAATTCATTTAGGCATAAATCGCATTCAAGTTTTACGCATCCTTTGACATTGCCGCTGACTTCTATAAATTCGCCGAGTGATTTTATTTCCAAATCAGATATTACAGGAGTAACACAATTGAGTCCCTCAATTTTATCCTCAAAATGGAAATCAAGAGACTTGGAAGGTGTATTTTCAAGTTCTTCTATTGAAATTTTGTAATCCATCTTATCCTACGTACTGTTCTTCTTGAATTGCAAGAGCTGCAATCTGATTTGAGATAAAGCTGACTTTTTTTAAAGGTCCTAGAGTTTCTTTTTCAATCAAAACAGCTGAAGTGCTTTTAATAGACTGTTGTAATTCTGCGTAAAGTTCTTCCGGTTTTTCAACATACAGAACCAAAGGTGCTGTTGAACCTTTCAAAAAAACTAATACGGAAATTCTTTTTTTAATATTTTGTGCATTAAATTGCTGTGCCATTTTCACACTCCTTTTATTTTATTGTAGCAAGCATCAAAATTATAAAATAAAAGTAGAAGTATTGTCAATTTCATAAGATATGTTATTTGTATATTTCCCTCTCCCAAGATAGGGAAAGTTTATATTACATAAAATTTGACTTTACTAATCAATTAAGTTATAAATATTATTAGGTGAATTAAGATGTGTTTGGAAAAAGAAATTAAAAATTTAATTATTGAATCGCTTGAATTAGAAGATATAACATCAGATGATATTAAAGATGATGAGCCGTTATTTATAAGCGGATTAGGCTTAGACAGCATTGATGCTTTAGAACTTGGCATGGCTTTAAAGAAAAAATATCATATTGATTTAAGCGAAGATAAAGAAGAAAATAAAAAGCATTTTTACTCTGTTAAGACTATAGCTGACTATATCAGAAGCTGTAAAGGCTCTGAGAAAAAATAAAAAGGATTGGCAAAAGTGGCAAAATACTCAAGAGAACAAATTTTCGATAGATTAAAAAGTATTCTGGCTGATGATTTTGAAATTGAATCTGATAAACTCGTGCCGGAGGCTAATTTATTTGAGGATTTAGAGCTTGACAGTATTGACGCGGTTGATTTAGCAGTTAAACTGCAGGAATTTACGGGACAAAAAATACCGCCTGAAAATTTTAAACAGATAAAAACTCTTGAGGATGTTGTTACAGCCGTCGAAAAACTGGTTTAAAACAGTGGAACGGAAGGCAAAATGTCAGAAGGACAAGCCGTTTACATAAAAAAACTTAAACCTTTATTGCCGCTTTGTGGTACTTTATGTGTTGTTTTGCTTTTTCATTTCAGTAAAATTTACGTGTTGAAATTTTATCCCGTTATTGTAAATACATTTATCTTTTGTGTATTTTTCGCATCCCTGTTTTGCAGGGAAACTGTTATACAAAAAATCGCAAAAAAAATGGAAGGCGGAGTTTTAGATGATTTTACAAAAAATTATACACGTAATCTTACTTATGTCTGGTGTGTTTTTTTGTTTATAAATCTTTCAATATCAATAGCAACTGTTTTTATGCCAGCAAAAGTGTGGGAATTATATAATGCCTGTATTTCATATATTGCACTCGGTGTAATGTTCGGGGTAGAATATATTGTAAGAATTATTTTGAGAGCAAGGCACAAAAAACATGCAAACCAATAAAAAACCTTTCATATTCAAAACATCAGGTTCAAGCGGAGAGCCTAAAACTGTAAAAAAAAGTTATGAAGCACTTCTTGCAGAAGCACATGACATGGCAGATTTTTTCAAATTTCCGCCTGATACGGTGATAGTATCAACAGTAAGCCCCGAGCACATGTACGGCATAACATTTACCGTTATGCTTCCGGATGTTGCAGGATGCAGAGCTGATAAAGAAAGAATTTTTTATACCGAAGATATAAAAGATTACGAAAAATTTGTTTTTGTATCAACTCCTTCTTTTCTTGAAAAACTTGCAAAATATGAGTTCACATTTAAACATAAACCGCAGATGATTATAAGTGCAGGTGCAAAACTAAATGATAAAGTTTTTGAATACTTTGAAGGAATATCAAAGGGTGTTACCGAAATTTATGGAAGCTCGGAAGCCGGTGTTATTGCATACAGACAATCACATAGCAGTCTTTTAAAACCATTTGCAAATGTTTCTATTCAAATTAAAGACGGCAAAACTATAGTAAAATCAAATTATTTTGACGAACCGGAAATTGTTTTAGATGATGAGCTTGAATTTTTTGATGAAGGTTTTAAAGTAAAAGGACGCAACGACAGGATTGTAAAAATTCAGGAAAAACGTATCTCTTTAGCGGAAGTTGAAAATGATTTAAATTCATCTGATTTAATTGAAAAGTCATATTGCCTGAAGTTGAATGACAGACTTTGTGCGGCAGTTGTATTGGATGAAAAAGGCAGACAAATTTTAGAAAAAAACGGAAAATTTAAACTTGTAAAAACTATAAAATCTAATATGGCGGGTGCAGCGGCACGCTGCAAAAAATGGCGTTTTTTGTTCGATCTGCCAGTAAATGAACGCGGAAAAGTTAACGCAAAAAGAATAAAAGAAATTTTTAATACAAATATAACTTATCCTTATGTTATTGATTATTTAATAAACAGTACAGATGCACAATTTGATTTAATTTTCCCCCGCGAAAGTAATTTCTTTAGTGGACATTTCACAAATTTCCCGATTTTGCCCGGAGTTGTACAATTATTTTTTGTAAAAGAATTTATAAAAGACGGATTTAACCTTGATTTTGTACCGCAAAAGTTTAAGAAGATTAAATTTTCATCTATTATAAAACCTGATGAAAAAGTAAGCCTCTGCCTGAAAAAATCGGAAAATTCTATTGATTTTAAGTTTACAAAAGGTGATAAAATTTTTTCTTCCGGCACTTTTGTTTTATAATAATGTTATGAAAAAGATTTCGGCAGAGATGATACTTGATGTGCCTTTTTATGACGCTGATTCAATGAAAATTGTATGGCATGGGAATTATGTAAAATATCTTGAGATTGCAAGATGTGATTTGCTGTCAAAAGTCGGCTATACATATTTAGATATGATGAATGAAGGGATTGCTTATCCGGTTGCGACTATGGAATTGAAATATATAAAGTCTGCAAAATTCGGTCAAAAACTCAAAATTATAACAGAAATCACTGAATATGAACCTGCTCTGTATCTAAAATACGAAATTTTTGATAATGAAACAGGCGAAAAGCTTTTTAAAGCAAAAAGCATGCAGATATGTATTGATGCAAAAACAGGGGAAAGTATCTATAGCGCGCCAAAAAAATTTGTTAAAAAACTGGAGGAGTATGAATAGATTTTTAGCTTTAGCGGTTTTAATTTTAACCGGAACAAATTTTTGTCTTGCATCAGATGATATTTTTAATCATCCGTCAACAAGCAAAGAAATTTCTAAACTGATGCCGGAATTGAAAAACGCATCATGCAAATTTGAGCAAGAAAAATATATAAGCTCAACGGTTTTAAAATCAGGCGGAAATTTTAAATTTATTAAAGATAAAGGCGCAATTTTTGAAACTTTATACCCGATAAAATCCACTGTCTCTTACACATCATCACAAAACAGGCAGATGAATGATGTAATTGTTGCTATTTCAAATAAAAATTACGCTTATCTGGATAAAAATTTCAATTTATACTACAAGTACGAAAATGAAAAATGGATTGTAGGGCTGAAACCTAAAAAAAGTTCTGCTGTTTCTTCACAGCTTAATAATATTATCATTAAAGGAAAAACCGACATTGATAATATCAAAATTGATACGGTAAAAAACGGAATTACGGATATTTCTTTTAAATGCATAACAAATTAATTAATATTTTGAGAATATTTTTTATTTTAATCCTTGTAACTCTCGGGGTTCTGGTATTTTTTAGGCCTGCAAATACCGAAACAAATATTTTGAAAGCAGTATTTTCCTCAACTGAAGATAATATTCTTGTAGACTTGAGCAGTAAATTTTCAGCAAGGATTAACGTAATAGTCGAAAACGAAAGTCCTGAAAAATCGGAAGAAATTGCAAAAACTATATATGCAAAACTCGATAAAAACATTTTTTATACATCAGATGTAAATATCACAGGTGTTTTATCAGATTACGAAAAATATCATAATAATCTGCTATCACCAGAAACACGCAGGCTTTTAATAAACAAACAGTACAATATCGTTGCAGAAAAAGGGCTTGAGGCTTTATATAATCCTATTATGCCGCCGATAGGTTCAATAGAAGATGATCCTTTTCTTCTGTTGACTGATTTTGTCATGGGGTTTTCTGAGAATAAAGAAGTCTCAAATTTTACACCCGTTCAATTTAACGGAAAATATTACAGCCTCATTATGCTGAATGTTGACAGTGAAATTGCATTATCACCTTCTGTTTTGAATGACGAAGTTAAAAAATTAACCGATATTCAAAAAGAATATTCAAAAGACGGAACAAATGTGTATCTAACAGGCGCTCCTGTGCACTCTTATTTTGCAAGCAGTCATTCTATTTTTGAAATTAACCTGATAAGCATTCTTTCGATTATTTTTATAATATGCCTTGTATATTTTTATTTCGATTCAATTATCCCTCTAATCCCTATTGGTATAAGCATTGGCGCCGGAATTTTTGCGGGCTGGAGCATGGTATCTTTAATATTCAAAGATATACATATTTTGACTTTTGTATTTTCAACAACATTAATCGGAATTTGTGTTGACTATTCGCTTCATTATTTTGTATCACTTCAAGCTAACAAGTCAGGGCAAGATGCTTTAAAAGAAATATTTAAAAGTTTATCGGTCAGTCTGTTGACAACTGTCGGAGCTTTTATTGTTCTTTTATTTTCAAATTTTATTCTTTTAAAACAAATTTCGGTATTTACAATAACAGGTCTTGTAACCGTATATTCAATCGTTGTTCTTTTTTATCCTGCTGTATTTAGCAAAACCGGAGGACAAAATAAAAGTGCTGCAAATCTGTTACAAAAACTATTAATGATTAAAAAATGTCCTCACCTTGAGAGAGGAACAATTTCGAGGCGGGGACTAAATATCATAACTCTAATTGCTTGTATAATCCTCATCTTTGGATTTTCCCGTATAAGCTTTGACGACAACATAAAAAACATGTACGTTCCGCCGAAATTTCTTGTTAATGCTGAAAAACTATTTGCAGAACTTGCAGGAACAGGCAGCGACATTTCATTTTTTGTTGTTAAAGGACAAAATCTTCAAGATATCTTAGAAAAAGAAGAAGCAATTTCTGATAAGCTTGAGAGTAAAAATGTGACATACCAGGCATTGAGCCGTTATATGCCTTCAATTAAACGCCAGATGTCAAATCAGTATTTAAGAAAACAGCTTTACAAAGACAAAATCGAGGAATATGCAGTATTTTTACCCTCATCGCAGAGAATTAAGCTCATTAAAGAAAAAAATAATATAGGATTTTTAACATTAAACAACAATTTTGATTTATTTAAGAAAAATTTTTTAATAGATAAAAATACTTCAATAATGGTTTTATATAATTACGAAGGCGGCACAATAGAAGGCGCGCGTTTAATTTCTCTGCAAAAAGACATCTCAT
This sequence comes from Candidatus Gastranaerophilales bacterium, assembly GCA_944326615.1. Classification (GTDB taxonomy): domain Bacteria; phylum Cyanobacteriota; class Vampirovibrionia; order Gastranaerophilales; family Gastranaerophilaceae; genus Stercorousia. The sequence goes on from CALVEO010000014.1 coordinate 22,831, forward strand.
CACAGCTCAGAAAATGCAGAATAATATGTTTAAGCCTGCTTTTGCCTATTTTCTTATTTTTATACCTTCTTCTTGCAAAAATTTATGATTTCAAATCCGCGTTAAAAATAATTTCGCCATCAATTTGTGCTGTATTATTTGTATTTGGGATGCTCGGGCTTTTTAACTGTCATGTGAATCTTTTCCATCTGCTTGCAATATTTTTGATAATCGGGTTCGGGCTTGACTATTCTGTATTCAGATTTGGAGGAAACAAAAAATCTTCAGATGCTGTATTGATGTCTTGTATGACAACGGTATTTTCATTTGCGCTTCTGGGGTTTGCAGGATTTAAGCTCATAAGCTCGCTCGGCACCGTACTTTCGCTCGGACTTGTAAGCTCGTATATTTTTAGTTTAATATTGATACAGAAGGTAGGAAGATAAGAAGATAGGAGGATAAGCAATTAACTGTAAATAACTTAACTTATTCCTGCTCGTCCTGACTTCTAATATGAGGATAAAAAATGAAATACAGAAGAATAAAAAAACATATATCACCACAGGTAAAGGCACTGGCTGATGCGCAAAAAATTGCCTTTGCTCCATTAACTTTTCAGGCAGTTAATGCAATGCTTAAATTCGGGATTTTAAAATTTCTGGAAGAAAACCCATCAACCGTTAACGAAATTATTGAGAACTGCAAAGTCTCAAAATACACCGCAGAAACACTGCTTGAGGCTGCATGTGCTGCAGGGCTTGTGATTAAAACGGAGGATAAATATACAAATTCTCTTGTAGCATCAGCATTTTTAAACAATGAAATGACAAAAGTCAATTTCAATTTTGTCAAAGATGTATGCTATCTCGGAGCTTCAGAGCTTGCAAATTCTTTTGAAACATCAGAGCCTATGGGGTGCAGAAAATTTATCGGAAATTACGACACAATTTATAATGCGCTCCATTTGCTGCCTTGTGATATGAAAAAAAGCTGGTTTGAATTTGATCATTTCTATTCAGACAGATGTTTTGACGAAGTTTTGAAAATTATTTTTGAAAATAACCCCGCTGAAATTTTTGATGTCGGCGGAAATACAGGTAAATTTGAACGCGCATGCCTTGAATTTGATAAAAACTGCACTGTTAATATGATTGACCTTCCTGAAAATATAGATGAAGCCAAAAAACATCTCAAAAATGACAGATTAAAGTTTCACAGTGTTGATGTTCTTAAAAATTCTATGCCGAAAATTTCAGGCGCAGTATTTATGAGCCAGTTTCTGGATTGTTTTTCGGAGGAACAGGTTATTCATATTTTGAAAAATATTAAAAATTCAATGACTGATAATACAAAAATCTTTATTCTTGAACCTTTTACTGACAAACAGTTTTTTGAAGGCGCACAATATTCGCTAGTCCATATATCACTTTATTTTACATGTATGGCAAACGGTAAAAGCAAAATGTATTCAGAAAAACGAATGCTGGAAATGATTGAAAAAGCAGGACTCAAACTTCACAAAAAACATGAAAATATCGGAGTACATGATTACACGCTATTGGAAGTGCTGAGTAAATAACTAAATTGGTTTTGTATAATGATAACGGGATTAAAATAAATGCTAAAATGGTACGAAGTCAAAGAACAGGCTGCAGGACATAAAAGGTTAATGCTTCTGTGGTACATATACAAAATTGCAGGTAAAAAACCTGTTCAATTTATCGTGTTTTTTGTAACACTTTTTGCATTTACAGGCGCATGGCAAATAAGAAAGTGTTCGCAAAAGTTTCAAAAAATTGCATCAGGCAACGGCAGCTTAATCAGGGCTTTCAAACATTTTTTAAGCTATTCCTACAGTTTAATAGATACAATGGAAATATTTACGGATAATTTCGGGATTAAAAACATTTATTTTGCCGATGAAAACGATAAACAAACTCTTTACAAAGATTTTTTTGCAAAAAAGGGTGTGTGTTTTCTATGTTCGCATCTCGGAAATATCAATGCAATGAGAACATTTTTTAAATCCGGAACTGAAATCGACTGGATAAAAGTAAATATGTTTCTTGAAGTTAATCAGTGTAAAATTTTCAAAAATTTTCTCTCGAAAATTGCACCTGATAACCCGATAAATGTTTACCCTGTTGAAAATATAGATTTGACAACATCAATTGATATAAAAGAAAGACTGAATAACGGAGAAATTATTTTCATAGCAGGAGACAGAACTTCTGCACATAATTCTGACACAGTTTTTACTGCAGAATTTTTAGAACACAAAGCCAACTTTCCTGAAGGAGCTTTCAGATTTGCGCTGATGATGGACGTACCGGTTTATTTTATTGCGTGCACAAAAGAAAAGACAGGAAAATACGCAATCCGTCTGAAAAAATTTGTGTCAGATGCAAAACGGCGTGAAAAATTGGCAGAACTGCAAAACGAATATATAAAATTTTTGGAAGATTTAACAAAAAATTATCCTCTTCAATTCTATCATTTTTATGACTTTTTCTGTGATAAAATTTGTTTATGATAAAAACAATTATTTTTGATTTGGACGGAACTTTATTAAACACTCTTGAAGATTTAAAAGAAGCAGCAAATTTTGCGCTGTCGGAATTTGGTTATCCGAAAAGATCACTGGAAGAAATCAGATGTTTTGTAGGAAACGGTGTTAAAAAACTTATTGAACGGGCTGTTCCTGAAAATTGCAAAAATGTTGATGAGTGTCTTTGTGTGTTTAAAAAAAATTATTCGGAAAATATGTGCAGACACACAGTTCCTTATAATGGTATCGTAAAGATACTGTCAGATATAAAAGCTGAAGGTATAAAAATCGGCGTTGTATCTAACAAATTTGATTCAGCAGTTAAAGAGCTGTGCAAAAAATATTTCGGAGATTTGATAGACATTGCAATCGGGCAGGCTGATGATGTTCCTAAAAAACCGGCGCCCGATGGAATTTTTAAGGCAATGAAAGAGCTGGGTGCTGATAAAAATTCTACAATCTATGCAGGAGATTCAGATGTAGATGTTCAAACAGCAAAAAATGCCGGGCTTAAATGTATCGGCGTAACATGGGGATTTAGAGACAGAAAAAATCTTGAAGGTGCTGATTTTATTATTGATAACCCATGTGATATAATTAAAATTATCAGGAGTATGTAGATGCAAAAGCTTTCTGTAAGTCTTGAAGATTATATTGAAGAAATATATAAACAAATATTGAAAACCGGACAGGCTAAAGTTACTGCAACAGCCGATGCTTTAAAGGTTAAAAAAGCTTCTGTTACAGGTGCTATGAATGTTTTAGCTGAAAAAAAACTCATTAACTACGCACCTTATTCTCCAATTACACTGACACCTGAGGGTGAAAAAATTGCAAAAAATATATTAATGAAACATGAAAAACTTTCAGAATTTTTTATTGAAGTCTTAGGAATTGATAAAGAAGAAGCACTTGAAACAGCCTGCAAAATGGAACATATTGTATCCGACAAACTCTTTTGTAATATGGTAAAATTAACCGGATATGTAAAGAAAGAATTAAAAGACAAAATCCAAGATATTTATAACTCTTAAAAAATAAATTCAAAGACAACAGCGTAAATCTTTTTATCCGAATAATTTGATATTACATATACTGCAGAGTTATATATACTGGTATTAACAGTGATTGTTTTTTGTATAATTCCTGCCGATTCACTTTTTTCATTTGCCTTATTGTTCAAAACTTCAATATCAGGCTGATTTGAAGTTGTTGAAGTTTTGAATAAAAATAATTCTGCAGTTAAATCATGTTTTTCGAACGGGTCTGTTACATGTGTAATTTTTAATTCTCTTACACCCTGCGGGAGATTAAATTTGACAGAATCAAATGTTTTTCTTTCAATTGACGTATCATATATTAAAAGATATTTTGAATGCGGACAATAGTGTATTTCGTTCAGACTTAATGCTTTTTTAAGATAAGGATAATTTTTGTTTATTCTTGCGTAAAATTCCGAATTTTGCTCCTCTTCAATACAAAAAGGCACAAGCGGATTAACAGATCCTCTGACACATCCTGCAGCTAAATGTTGTTCCGCTTTTCTCTTATAAAGCCATCCGCCTAAACCTAATAATGCAGCACCACCTATAGAACCTAAAGTTATAGCAGTAACAGCACCGCCTGATAATCCGTCTTTATCTTTTGGGGTAGATGAGGAGGGCGCATCATTAATCGTAAATACAAATGTTGGTTGTCCAATACGGGCATTTGTACAAGGCGTTGTAAGTGCAAAAATTATTAATAATATACATATTTTTTTCAGCATATCAAACCCGTCCCAGTGTAATAATCAGTTTTGCTCTGTATGAAGTACGTACAGTTGTATCATGTGCTATAACCTGCGGAACAAAATAATCTGTTTCAATTTTGTCATGAGGATTATTGATTGTATAAGAAGATGGACTTACGGATAAATCCTCATTTTTCATCGGGTATCTCCCGCATGTGCTGCAGCAATTTTCAAATTTTGCACTTACCTGTATAGGATCTGCCAAATTAGTAGTAATCCTAACAGTAAAAGGATTTAGACTTAATCTGTAATTTTTTTCATCAATCTGTTCTGTCTGTCTTATTTCAACATTTTGTAGTTCGGCATCCTTATCATATTCTACATTGTCTACTATAATTTTTTCGATATGCAAAACCTCAGGAACTACAGATTGCAGAGTTTGCGTTGATTGACTTTCGGCAAACGCTGAAATAGCAGTAAATAAATTTATAACAATTAATAAAACATATTTTTTCATATCTCTTATCAAAAATTTAGTATTAATTTTTCTAAATACAAATTCTCCATACGGGTACAAAAATTATTATCCTATTTTTTTCAACAATCGGTTATTTTTCTGTTTCAAAAAAGATTTTATAAATGAATGCAAAGGTTCAAAGTAAAATGAAAATAATAATTAGAATTATTATGTTTTTGTTATTAATTTTAGAGTGCCCTTCAGTCATGGCTGATTCAAATATTCAGGCTGATATTGCAGGTTCACCTGTAATTACAGATAATTTAATTACGGCAAATATAAATTTAACATATTTACAAATAGGATTTTCCAGACTTTTTGCCAATACATTAGACGAATACATAATAAACAATAACAATCCGCAGATTAAAATTCCAGTAACAAATTTATATTTATTATGCGACGGACAGGCATACCAGTTAAGCAATACAGGAATGCAGCTGTTCTATATAGATATGCTAGATTTCACAAGAACTGCCCAGAAAAATATCACTCTCCGTCTTGAAAATACAGGTGAATTGCCTGCCGGTACATATTCCGTACCGATAAGGTTTGTAAACAGAACAAATATAGCACTTGAATATGAATGCGAATTTCTATTCTCTTTCACTATTGACGAAAAACAATCAATTTCATCATTCAGCGGAGAACCTAATATTATCTTGAGTGAAGATGATGTTTTTAACAAACAGGTTTCAATAAAAAATAAAAATGATATAAGACTTGATATTACTTCAAATACAGATTGGAAATTGTGGCTTGATACATCAAATATAAAAGAATTAGAGGGAGAGTATTCATTTTTAATAAAAAATGCAGCCGGCAGCATAACAAATTATGAACAGAATTATGTTCGCCTGCTGCCAAACCAGCACTATCTTCTCGCCCGCGGGACTTCAACAATTGAAGGACTTCAGCCAGGAAATAATGTTCCGTCAAATATTGTAATTGAATATTCTTTTAAAAATTCTGACGCAGACAGTTATTTAAAAGAAGGCATAAGACAATATCCTTTGACTTATGTAATAGAAAGGGAATAATATGAAAAATTTATTAAAAATTATCACAGCCGCTGTTATAATGACAGTTTACGCATCTCAGGGATTTTGTGCAATCAAAGTTATGCCTACGTTGATTGAGCTAAACGCAAACAAAAGTAAAAACAATTATCTTACAACATCATTTTTCGTCCAGGCTGATAAAAATGAAACTATAAGATTCAAACTTTACCCGGAATACTTTACCATAACCGATGAGGGTAAAATGAGTGCAGTTCCATCATCTAAGAATTCTGACAATCTAATTCCGCATGCAAGATTTGTGCCAAATGAATTTACTTTGCAAAATGGTATTCCACAACTTGTAAGAGTAACATTCACAGATATTAAAACCCTGCCTGATGGTGAATCCAGAATGGTCATGTTTATAGAAGATGTAGCCGCAAAAGAAATTCTGCTTCCCAATAAAAATAAGAATGTTAATACAAAACTAATTGTAAAAACACGACTTGGAATTCCGATTTATGTTGATAAAGGCCGCTTTATAAAAACAGGCTCTATTGACGAACTTGCTGTAGAAAAAAATAACAGAAATCTTGTATATAAAATGAGCCTAAGCTCAGGCGGGAACAGCAAAGTTAGATACCATGGCAAAGCTCAGATTATAAAAGATAAAAATCTTATAAAAGAATTTAATTTAAACAGCAACACAATCAGAGCAAACGGCATACTGGAAGAGCAGGGTATGCTGCCTGATAATCTTGCAGAAGGCGATTACATATTGAAAATTATTTTAACTTATAAAAACGAAAAAGGGGAAAATAAAAATCTTATAAAAGAAACCCCATTTAATGTTAGCAATTCAATTTAAGGAGAGAAAATGAGAAAAACAACAAAACTTTTAGCATCATTATTCACACTTTCAACAGCATGTTTGTGTGTTCAGGCAGAAACCTTTGACACCCAAATTTTAAGAGCTACACTGCCTGCTTACGTAGATATTAAAGCAGAAACAGACGTGCAGACAAAAACCATTGATCCGGCAACAGGTGCACTTGACAGCGGGTTTTCATCGGTCTTTACAATACAGGCAAATGATAAAGTTGATCTTTATCTGACCGCAAAAGCAGATACCCAAAACGGCTTTGATAAAGCATTTTTCAAAAAGAACGGTATTGTCTATGTAATTTTGACAAACACAGGCAAAAAACCTGCTGCTTCAGCAATTGCAGATATCAGAACAGGCACAGCAATCCCATCAAATAACGCAAATGCAATTGCATATCCTGTAACAGGCGTAAACATCAGCGGTGCAACATCTGTTGAACCTCAATATAATGACGGCAAAGACCAGTATGAATTTAGTGTAAATCCTGGGGTAACAATGGCAACAACAACAGTATCGCCGGCAGTGGATTCAACAACATATTCTTTTGATGATAATGCCGGAACTTATGAGGCACATATAACATTAACAGACACTACAACATAAAAAAGGAGACAGATGAAATACTGTTTTACAATATCACTGTCAATCTTACTGATCGCACCGGTTTGCTACGGTGCGGCAGTAATGGACAGTACATTGACGACAATTATTCCTTCTGCAGCAATTGTTCAGGCTGTATCAAATTCTAAAAATAACTGCGTAATAAATCCTGAAAATGGTTCTCATACAGGTCTGGAAGCTGCGTTTAACGTAAAAACAAACGGAGATGATAATACGTATGATTTTATTATATCAAGTTCTATTGACACGCTTGCAGGAACAAAAAATGCTTATGTTATGAATAACAATAAATTGTATCTTATGCTTGCAAACAAAGACAGATTGCCTGACGGAGATGCTGTTTCGGATATTCTTTCCGGTTCTTTGGTCAAAAACCCAAATATAATTGCATACCCTGTTATAAACAATTCTGTTTACGACATAAAGCCTGTTGAATATAACGGAAATCTTTCTTGCAAAATTCTTAGCGGAGGACAGCAAGATTTGAATATTTCGCAATTTGTAAGCAATAATCCGTTAGCAAATACATATTCCATAAGCGAAGATACTGCAGGTGTTTATGAATCAGTAATTATGCTGAATGTATACAGGAAACCCTGATGAAAAAATTTTTATTGTTTATAATTTTTTTTATGGTTGGAAACTGCTGTGCTTTTTCACAAACACCATCCACTACTGTTACTTCTATAACTGTTAATGATACAGATTTATATGATATAGAAGTTTATATGGACAATAAAAGTAATATCTACATTCCCGTTAAACAAACCGCTAAAATTTTTAATATACCTGTTTCCGTAAATCACTCACAAAAGGAGCTTACATTTTCAAATTATGAAGGCAAAAATATTCTTGTAAACAAAAACGGAGTTTTTTATAAAGACGGAAATCAAATATCACAATCCCGATTTCAAAAAGACGGCATTATTGAAATTGATGAATTTTATATTCCTCCTGATACAGCTTCAATTATTTTTAATTCCGTTTTTGATATAAATAAAAATTCTCTAATGGTTAGTGTTACAAACAAATATATTGAAAAAACTGTTTCTGAATCAGCAGGAGAAAAAGATGAGCCGGAAATTCTCCAGCCCCGGCAAAAAGGAAAACTTTCATTTGACACATTTGAAATTAATAATTCAATGATGAATGATTCAACAAAACAAGTTTACTTGAATGCTGTTCAAAATAACGTTATGTTTAATAATAACACACGCATGAGTTTAAAAGGACAATTATACGAAGGCGATTATGCACTGAACTTTAATACAAACAATTACGCCGAACAATTTTTTTCATTCGGAGGGCTCAGTTTTACTTATAAAAATAAGTGGCGTGACAAATATTATGAACTCGGTCAGGTTTCAGGCTTCAGGGATAATTATAATTCAATAGGCACAATGCTTATCGGTGCACAAATTTCAGATTACGATGAAAAAGCTGATAAAAGCATTAATACCGTCAAAAATAAACTTTTAAAAAAAGGAGAAGCAAAACACCGCTTTTTTACCGGGATTTCAGGTTTTAATAACAGATTGTTCAGCTCAAACGGATATATTTATCAAATGACATCAAAAAAATTCGTGGCAGGTATTAACAGACAATACGGGATTAGTGATAATTTAAAGCTTGATACCAAAATCGTTTATGACAAAATTATCAAAAAAAATGATAATGCCCTGTTTTTGACAAATTTTTATGACAATTCATCAATTCTTTCATCAGGAGTTTACCGTAATCCAAACACTATGGAAGGGGCAAGTATTATAAATAGTTTAAGCCTATATAAAAATGAATTTTATAAACTCAATGCACTGGCAGCATTTTCTGTAATGAAAGATTTTAATTACGATTCAGGTAAATATAAACCGGGCTACTCTCTTTCGCTTGAAAACATAATGGATTACAAAAATACAACATTAAAATTTCGTTTATATCAGCAATCACCAAACTATTACACAGCAGGCTCTGATTCAGGCTTTATATGCGACAGACTGGGAGCGGAAATAAGTACGAATTATTCGCGGGAAAATTTAAGTACAAACTTGCGTTACACAAGATACTTTTCAAATTTAGACAGACGATATTCAGGCGGAATTACCGTTTTTGACGAAGCAAATATTAACGCAAATACCAAAATATTTGATTTTGCCAAAGTCAGGTTGAATGGGAATTTAAGACGCGGCGAAAATAACACTGGAAAAAATCTTAATTACTACTACAATCTGAATGCATCAAAAAATATAAACAATAATCTCACACTTGAAGCAGGTCATATGGGTAATGCCTATAATACAGAATATATTTCCAATATAAATTCTAACGGATTTAACAGCAATTATGACTCAACATATATCAATGCAAATTTCAGAGTCCCCAAAAATAAAGGAGTAATAACTCTCGGACATGACATAGTTAATTACAAATCAGGTAACACAAAAAATGATTATAATATGATAAAAGTTAATTATAAATTTCCGGAAATCAAAAGAATCATTCTGGGTTTAGGCATAGGCTACAAATATGAAGGACTTGATAACGGCTGTACATATAGTGCAGCTCTCGGCTATAGAACAAAAACTGGTATGATAATGAGTTTGAATTACCAATACAATACCGCGATGGGTTATATTTTTAATAATATGTATATACCTTCAAATTCAAGACATTCCATAAATTTTACCATGAATGATACATTTGCATTCTCACAAACAGGACTTCAATCAATCGGGACAAATTCACCCGGAGAAGGCTTTGTTGAAATTGCAGCATACATTGACAGAAATAATAATAAAATTTTTGATAAAGATGATTTAAAAATTTCTGATGTTCCTTTTGTAGTAAGCTGGAAAAGCCATCCTGTTAAAACTAAACGAAACGGTTTTTGTCCGTTGCAAAGTGTTGAAAAAGGAGTTTATGAAGTAAAGCTTGATACAGATAATCTGCATGTTAATCTTTCGCCTTTAAATAATATTAAACAACAGATTTATGTTGACGCGCAAAAGACAACCAGAGTTGAATTTCCACTTCGCAGCTCAGTTGGCAACATTTCAGGAAAATTGATCATAACTGATGATTTTGACCGCAAAATGACAATTTCCGATTTTATAGTCTCTCTGCAGGATATGGAAGAAAATGAAATTGCATACTCTACTGTAGATTCTGAAGGGAATTATTACTTTTCGGGAATTTCTCCGGGTAAATATAAAGTTATTTTAGATCCAAGCTTTATTAACGATTATAATCTAATTCCGGACGAAAAATCAGGTGCGCTTATAATTGATATTCCTTATATTTATAAAGAATTAGCAGAATTTAGCAACCAAAATCTTTTGTACAAATGTTACTGATTTACAAAATTATCAATAACAAAGACAACAGTGTTATACAGTTTATATCAAAATTGACATTTTTTTACGGGTTATGCTACCGTATTATAAGCAGAGAGAATTTGCACTAATTATACGGAGGAAATATGCAGACCAGTACCCCGATTACGCAACATGCGGAAAAACATCTTAACCCTTGGATAGTCATGATACCTGTAATGCTATCGGTATTCATGTTCGCATTAGATGAAACAATTTCAAACGTAGCATTGCCATACATGGCAGGGAGTTTTTCCATAAGCCACAATGAATCCACATGGATTATTACAAGTTATCTTGTTGCAAGCGGTATCGTAATTCCGGCAGTTGATTTTTTCTCTAAACTTCTGGGGCGAAAAACATATTTTCTTATCAGCTTAACCATTTTTACAATAGCGTCGGTACTATGCGGTCTGTCAACATCAATGCCAATGATATTATTTGCAAGAGTTCTGCAGGGTATTGGAGGCGGCGGAATTATGCCTATTTCACAGGCAATAATTTTTGAAATTTTCCCTAAAGAAAAACGTGCGGCCGCAATGGCCGTATTTGGGCTAGGCGTTGTAATGGCTCCGATTATGGGGCCGGCACTAGGTGGGTGGCTCACTGAAACATGGTCGTGGCCTTTTATTTATTTTATTAATGTGCCGTTTGGTATTATTGCCTTTCATCTGACAAAAATGCTTGTGTTCGATCCGCCTTATGCAAAAAAACAGAAAAATGTAACTATGGATTATTCCGGATTTTTCTTCTTATGCGTATGGCTTTTAACATTGCAGATTGTTCTTGATAAAGGTAATGATGCAGACTGGTTCGGGGCTGCATGGATTTGCAAAACTTTCGCAATATCTATGATGGCAATGTTAGCATTCTTTACAATTCAGATAAAGAAAAAGAAACCTCTTATAGATTTATCAATATTAAAAGACAGTAATTTTTTCTTCGGGACAATAGTATTAATGGTATTGATGGGTGTAATGATGGCCTCGGCAGCAATATTACCTTCAATGCTTCAAAGATTAATGGGATATACATCATTCCTGAGTGGTATTTCAATGATTCCGCGCGGCGCCGGATGTCTTCTGGCAACCGTTATATGCGGTGTTTTGACCCCGAAAATAGGGACGAAACCTTTGATTATAGCAGGTCTTATAATTCTTGGCATCGGCGGTTTAATGTTCGGAGAAATAAATACAAATATTGCATTAGTTGATATTGCTCTTCCAAACTGCGTATTCGGCCTGGGAATGATTATGGCAATGGTTCCGATGATGAATTTGTCTTGCTCAACACTATCAAATGACGAGCAGACAAATGCAGCAGGCGTTCAAAATCTTTTAAAAAACATAGGTGCAGCAATCGGAACTTCTCTTGCAACAACAATGATTTCACGTTTTGGTCAGGCACACCAGATGATGATGGTCGGACATTTGAACTTTTCAAACGACGTATACACACAAAAACTAAACGCTCTGGCATCTACTTTTGCTTCAGGTACAGATATTGCAACAGCAACACACATGGCTCAGGCTCAGCTTTATAATCAATTATTACAGCAGGCAAGCCTATGGGGCTACGTGGAAACTTTCAGATATTTCGGCGCGGCAGCATTCGTCATAATCCCGCTTGTTGTAATCTTTATCCGTCATAAAAAAACTGCTTAAAAAAATATTGCCCTCATGTGTATAGCAATCACAAATTTTCTCCTGTTTAATGAATAAAAAAGGAGGAGAAATGTTTTACAATGTATTAAAAGCTAAAGATATTGTTGACTTAGGAGACGAAAAATTTAAACGGGAAATCTTAATGGAACAAAACGATAACAGTTTATCTGTTATAGCAATGAAGAAAAACGAAATTATTGACACGCACACATCAATCTGTGATGCAGCCGTATATGTTCTGGACGGAGAAATTGAACTTCATTTTGACGCAGAAAAATTCAAAGTTGACAAAGGCGAAATATTAATGTTTAAAAAAGATACTGAACATAAAGTGTTAGCCCTGAAAGACAGCAAATTTCTTTTAATAAAAATATAATTCAAAGTCCGGTTCTGCCGGACTTTTTAACAAGCAAATCATACCGTTTTGAAAATGTATTGACAAAATCAAGATAGTGTTTTATTATATAAGTATGCAAAACAACTGTTCCGGAAACTTCAACAACAATAGCTGCCCGAAAGGTAACTGGGGCGGGAAAAGATTAAACGCAGGCCGCAAACGAACCTGCATAAAAAAAGTTCCGTATAACAGAAGAATTAACGAAAATATACTAAATATCTTAAAAGCCTATGCAAATTCACATAATATGACAGAAACAGAAGCATTAGAAAGCGCAATACTACTACAATCAAATATTGATAAACTAAAAGGAGATAAAATTATGAAAATTGCAATTCCAACAGAAAACGGAAAATTATGTTCACACTTCGGGCATTGTGAATCATTTACATTTGCAGAAGTCAACCCGGAAACAAAAGAAATTCTTAATATTGAAAACAAGGTTCCTGAAGAAGGCATCAGCTGCCAGAGTGCAGGCTGGATATCAGAACAAGGCGCAAATATAGTTCTTGCAGGCGGGATGGGAGGCCGGCCTCTTGCAATATTTAACCAGAACGGTGTTAAAGTAGTTACCGGCTGTCCGGAACTTGAAGTAGAAGAAGTAGTGAATGCTTACCTTAATTCAACACTAACAACAGGTGAAAATTCATGCGGCGGCGAACACAGCCATTGTCATAATCACGAACATCACCACTGCCACCATGGTGGATAAACCTGATTGTAAAAGTCAATAATATTAAAATATCTCAATACCGCACCCATTTCCTATTAAATATATTACAAAAAATGGGTGTTTGAACATATATTTTTCTGTAATATAAAAAATAATTCTTGACAATTGTTAGATATCTAACTATAATTAAATTGAATTTTACTTAGGAAAAATAAAATATGCGAAAAACTCTTTCACTTATCTCAAAAATCCATGAAAAAGGCAACAATTTTATTATCAGCCAGCTAAAGGCTAACGGTACAGAAGAGCTTGCACCAAGCCATGGCGATATTTTAGTTTTGCTATACAAATACAAAAAATTAACAATGAAAGATATTGCAGACAAAATTCACCGCACCAAACCAACTGTGACAGTTCTAATTAATAAACTTGAAAAATTAAATTACATAAAAAGGGAAAAATCCCCAAAAGATAGCAGAGTTACTTATATTCATCTGACTGCAAAAGGAGAAGAATTTAAACCTGTTTTTGAAAATATTTCAAAAGATTTAAACAATTTATTGCACAAAAATTTGACACACGAGGAGGTGATTACTTTAGAAAAAATACTTGAGAAAATGCAATAAATCTTAAAAGAATAAGATTTGTAGTTAAAAAATTTATTGTAAAAAACAAAAAATTTTAGTAGAATAGTTAGATGTCAAACAAATAGAAAGGAAAAATTATGGTTAATTATCAAAAAGAAGAACTCGGGAAGTTACACGATATCATTAAACTCGAAAACGGAAAAGTATTTCTTCATGATTTACTTAAATTAACAAGCTGCGAAATTTCAATAAATACAGTTCCTAAAGGCTTCAAAGTGCCATTCAACCACAAGCACAAACAGAATGAAGAGATTTATATTGTACTTAAAGGAAACGGAATTATAACAATAGATGGTGCCAATGTTCCAATCAATGAAGGTTCAGCAGTAAAAATTCTGCCTTCAGCCTCAAGAACAATTGAAAACACAGGAAATGACGAAATGCAGTTTATATGTATTCAGGCAAAAGCGGATTCTCTTGAGCAATACGGACTTGATGATGCCGAACTTTGTTAACTAATATTTAAAACTTATAAAAAAAACAGGCCTGGGTGCCTGTTTTTTATCGGCAGCAACGGGAATTTGCTTAGTCGTAGGCGAAATTTATGAAAAATTGTATTGAGTAGTAATTTCGCCATTTGGCAGTTCAAAAATAATTTTCCCGTTGATGCAGTAAACATTTGGAATTCCATTTTTACGGTTATTTTCCTGAGC
>CALVEO010000015.1 GCA_944326615.1 Candidatus Gastranaerophilales bacterium
CGCTTAATTTAGTCAATGCACCCGGGGAATACTGTCATTCTGAACTTGTTTCAGAATCTTCTTCTCCCTCGCACCTTTTTTGTTTTTGAAACTTTCGTAATAGGATCTTACTTATGACAGCGATATATTTGCATTGCTCGGTGTTGTCGACTCATCGTTAGAATCTACAAAGCTTAAGAACAGCAATTTGATTAGCTGGAAGTCATCTTCGTAACGTTTAACAATTGACTGGAAAGAATTGTAGAATATAACCGCAACAATTGCAACACCAAGACCGAAAGCTGTTGCTATCAATGCTGATGCAATACCTGATGCTACTGCCGCTGACTGGTTGCCTTGAGAAGCAAGATCCTGGAATGTGAAAAGAATTCTTACAACTGTTCCGAACAACCCTAAAAACGGAGCCACACCGCCGATCGTACCTAAAATTGTTAAATGACTTTCTAATTTTCTGGATTCTAAAGATGCTGCAATGTCAAATGAGCGGGAAAAACCGCTTTTTTGTTCTGCAAATATTCTTACAGCTTCTTCAGTTACTTCACCGATTGCTCCGCCGCATTGTACTGCAAGTGTTTCTGCGCCTTCAAGATTGTTTTTGGCAAGTTCTTTTTTCAATCTTGGAATAAAAAGTACAACATCTCTTTTGTTTTTCTTGTAAAAAGAAAACCTGTTGATTACAACGGCTACAACCAGTATTGAGCAGATTAAAATCGGCAGTAATACCGGCCAGTCCATTTTGATTGATTCTAATAATAGTCCCATATATTTATCCTCTCTTTTTTCTTTTCTACCATAGCTTACGACTTTCTAATCGGCGCTTTTTTATAATTTTGCATTAACTTATATTATTATTATTGTGTTATCGCTTTATGCAGTCAATGCACTCGGGTATTTCAGTCATTCTGTACTAGTTTTGAAATCTATTGTCCCTCGCACCTTTTTTGTTTTAGAACCCTTCGTAATTTCCTTTCTTTTCTTTCTACCATAACTTACGACTGCCTAAAAGGCGCTTTTTCTTGCCTTCCTGACCTCTAATTGTATCCTGATGCTCCAAATACGTTGTAATCAAACGTAAATTGAATATCAATACTTGAACCTTTGAATTCTGCCGGAAGCGGTCTGAATGGTGCTGTCGCCTGAACTGCATTTATTGCTGCTTTATCAGCTCCCGGAAGTCCTGATGATTTAAATACACTACAGGATAGTAATCTTCCGTCTTTTGCTATTTTGAATAGCAGTACAACACGTTTACTTTCGTTTCCTTTTGGCGGATCCCAGTTCATTTTTATGCGTCTTTGGAGTTCTCTCATATAAGGCCCGAAATCCGGTTCTCTTATTGCATCAATACCGGGTCTGCCGTTTGGATTTCCGGGGCCTGGGTTGCCATAACCGCCTGTTCCACCGCCGCCGCCTTTGGCAAGTTTACTGCCTGAGCCGCCTGTCGGAGCAAGTGATGGAGTGGGTGCTCCGCTGCCTCGCCCTGTGGTAGCTGTACTGCCACCGCCGCCGCCTTTAGCAGATGTACCTGAACCGCTTATAGGGCCTGTTGTGTATCTGCCTGAACCTGTTCCGCCTTTAGGCACCGGAACTGTGAAAGGACTTGATGGTTTTGCAACAGGTCTTGGTGTTGTCGGAGGTTTAATAGATGGTCTTGCCGTTGGAGGTGCTGGTTTGGCTGCCTGAGGTTTTTTAGGAGAAGGAGCAGGCTGCTGAACAACTTTTTTAGTCGGTTGAGGCTGTACCTGTTCAGTTACCTGTTTAACTATTTTTTGCAAAGGATTTTGCATTGCCTGTTTTGCCGGTGCCGGTTTTTTAGCTGGTGCTGCTGCCGCCTGTTTGGGGGCGCCTGGAGCCGGTGATGGCATTGAAACTTTTCTTGTCGGGTCATGGTGACCGCCTGCTCGTGAATTTATATCTGCTCTGTAAGGCGTTTTAGGATTTATAGGTGTTTCTTCTTTGTCAACCAGAACAAATTCTATATCGTTCATTTTTGGTTTTGGTTTGTCAAAGATTGTCAGAGTAATCCCCAGCATTCCTAGTATAATCACAATAAGAGCCCATACGCCTATTGCAGTTGGGTGAAGTATTGCTGAAATAAGTATTGATTTTTTCAAGCTTATATCTTCATCGTCTTTCAATACTGCAGGCGTAATGTAGCCTGTATTTTGTTCCTGCTCGTCATCTTCTATAAAATTTTCTGTATATTTTCCTATTAAGGACATTATTTTATTTTCCCAAATATCTGTTTCTTATGTGTTAATTTTATTTTAAAACAAAAATAAAATTATTGCCCGACTTTCTAATAATTGTTATTAAACATTGCGGGGTTAACGGTAATCGGTTGGGTAAGAACAAGTTCTATGGCTGAATTTGCCGGAATTTCAACATCATTACCTTTATCCCAAATTGATTTTACAAGACCTCCGCCTGCACCTACTGCGGTTGCAAGAGCTGTTCCTTTACCTATGTCGCCGCCTGCAAGAGGTGATATTATAACTCCTGCTAAAGCGCCTGCGCCTGCCCCGACAGCAAGATCTTTGCCATAGTCTTTTGCAACATCAAGTTTTGTTCCGCCTATCAAAACTCCGGTATTGTCACTTGTTTTAACAACTGCAGAAATAGGTATTTGAAGTCCGTAAGGTGTTGTTATCTGGGTAAATCTTAAAAGAAGTTTGCCGTTTAAGCTGCCATGTTTTGCCCTTGAAACTTCAATTGCAGTTCCGGTAACAGAGCTGCCGGCAGGAGCTATAAGGTTGCCGTTGTAATAGAAATCTGAGCCGAGAGCAACATTTACACTTTGACCGGTTGTCATATTTGCAGAACTGATAGGTGTTGTAACTATTACAGGAACTTTCTGGCCTGCAGGCACTGTTACTACACTTCCCTTTAGAGTCTGGTTCCCGCTTAAAGTTTGTACAGGATAGTAATTTTGCTGGTATGAAGGAGCTGGAGTTTGCTGCTGTACACTGTAATTAGGCGCGGCATTTGCAATACCTGCTGATAAAATTATTGCGGTTAAGATTAATAAGTATTTTTTTCTCATAAAATCCCTTTCGTTTTTTATACCATAGCTTACGACTTTCTAATCGGCGCTTTTTATAGTTTTGCTTTAACCTTTTTATATATTGTATTATCGCTTCATTCGGTCAATGCACTCGGGCACTCCCGTCCTGCTGAATTCGTTTCAGCATCTCTTTTTCCTCGCACCTTTTTTGTTTTAGAAATTTTTGTAATCTCCTTTTTTCATTTTATTTCACAATTTATATTAAGTCAATTTGTTAAGGTATGAGTAATCCACACAGGAGATGTAAGTATTATAAGTTCATTTGACCCTGGAGCTATTGTTGTATGTGTTCCCATTTTTCGCTCATAAGACGGACGCGCCTGCAGGGTTGTTTTTTTAACTTTTTGCTGCCTTTGTGCAATTCTTACATATTTGGCAGGTTCTGAAATTCCGCCTCCGAACAAATTGTCATTTGATGTATATAAATATCCTCTCACTGGAACTTCATAGCCGTCTGTATAAACCATTTTTGTTATTTTTATTTTCATAGCGGCGTTAGTTCCAATAACAGGAGCATTAATCTTTTCTATATATCCGTAAAATTCTGTATCTTTAGGAATAATATTTGTATCATGAAGGAACATATCATTTGTGCATATAAATTTTACTTTGTAGCCTTCATCACAGCTTTGTGTTGAAATTTCCTGTGTATTCATTACGGGAACAAAAGTTCCCTCGGGGATAATAATTCCATGGTAATCCCTTAGATTAATCTGCACATTAGGAAGCTCTGCCGTATGGGCGCAATATGGAATTATGAATAACGCTAGGATTAGTAAAAATTTTTTCATAATAATTATTATAACAGTTTTTTTTCTATTATCAATAGAACGATTATTATAAATTTTTGTTCATTATTTTTTTGTTACAATTGTAAATTTTTGGAATTTTTAGTCAATTTTTATAAAAAAAATTACTTTATATAAATGGTAGTGTAGTTTATAAAGGTGAATTATAGTGTTCAGTGCAGTCGCATCAGGAATATTTGCATACCGTAATGCTGATAAGACTAAAAATGGTGAAATCGGCAGAAGTGCTGTTACATTAGGGCAGACTGCCGGACTTTTGCAGGAGGTTGCCAAATATGACGGTCTGGCTGCTAATGCTGCAAGAAGTACACTCAGCGTATTTTCAAATCTTGCAAAACAAAACAAAATGTTTGAATATGCAGGTAAAGCTACTCAATTTGCAGTTAACAATGTAAATCCGCTGATTTGCGCTTCAGGTGTTATTAAAACAGCTATGTCTGATGATAAAGTCGGTACTGGCGTTACAGAAGCCGCTGCTTTGTCTGCTATGTTTGCAGGGGAAGGTCTTATTAAGCAATATTATGACAAAACTGTTAATTCAAAAACATGCAATAATTTAATTGAAAAAGCTTCTGATAAAAAATATATAAAACCTGTTTTTGAATATCTTGAAAAACATAAGCTGAAAGGGAAAACAGGAGCGGTTATAAAAGGGCTTGTTTTTGTCGGCGGTTCTATGTCATCCTATGCGGTAGGACAGAATCTGGGTAAAGATATTTCAAAGCGTGTAAAAGCAAATCTCGGAATAAAAACAGAGGAAAAAGAACCTGAAACAAAGATTAAACAAGAAGAAGACAAAAAACAAAAAATCAATCGCATGGTCTAATCCCTTTTGATTTATTGTGTGTTATAATAATAAAGTGAAAAAGATTTTTATTATATTTTCAATATTATTTTTAACACAATTTTGTGCCAGCCCTTGTTATGCTATAAAAATAGGGCTGCAGACAGATGTTCAGTCTGCTGGAATTGGAACATCGGTTAAAGGCGTTATTATAGATGCAAATACAAATCACAGTGTATGCGATCTTGAGGCTATGAAAGGGTATGAAATCAAGCCTTACCATAACCTTATGGCTATCCGTTATAACGGCAAATATTACAAAATAAATTCTGATAATATTGTAATAAAAACGACAGCTCCGGGATTTGTAAGCGCGAAAAGCAAATGGTACAGAGGAATTCTTATGATACAAAATAAAAACGGTAAATTAACCGTTATAAATAATGTTCCTCTGGAAGATTATATAAAAGGAGTAGTCCCATCTGAAATGCCTACAAGCTGGGCAACAGAAGCTCACAAAGCTCAGGCAATTGCTGCAAGAAGTTATGCTCTTGCTAATTTAGGGAAACGTGCTAAATTTGGATATGACCTGAAAGACACACCTGAAGATCAGGCTTACGGCGGAGCCTCAAAAGAAACGGCAGATACAAATTACGCAGTAGATGAGACTAAAGGAATTGTTTTGACTTATAATATGAAAGTAATAAATGCCTATTATTCTGCATCTGCAGGAGGACAGACAACAGCCGGAGGCTGGGGAGCTAATCTCCCGTATCTTCGTTCTGTCCCGTCATTTGATGATAATGTACGTAAAAACGGGCATGGAGTCGGAATGTCACAGCATGGTGCAAATAATTTAGCAAAACAAGGGTATAATGCTTACCAAATTTTACAATATTTTTATAAAGATGTTAAATTTGCACGTGTTGATTCTAAATCATATAATTAGACAAAAACTCTTGATATGTAGCTGTTTAGCAGATTTTAAATTCTTGAAATCAAGAATATAATACAAAATTTATAATTTTTTTTTGAAAAACACTTGCCAAATAGAAATAAAATGCTATAATAATTCTTGTCGATAACAAAAGCATGCGGAAGAGAGATGGTTTCTATTACTGTATGCACAAGGTAAAAGGAGGTTCATAATGAACAAAGAAGAATTGGTAAAAGAAGTATCAAAAAAAGCAAAAGTTTCTCAAAAAGCTACTGCTGATATCATCGCAGCTACTTTAGAAACTATTGAAAAAACTGTATCAAAAGGTAAAAAAGTTACACTGGTTGGTTTTGGAACATTCGAACCGCGTAAAAGAGCTGCAAGAACAGGAAGAAATCCTCAAACAGGTGCTCCTTTGAAAATTGCTGCTAAAACAGTTCCTGCTTTTTCAGCTGGTAAAAAATTCAAAGAACTTCTTAAGAAGTAGGAAATTATTTGTTTATAAAAGTCTAAAAGCAGAGCTCTAATTCAGCTCTGCTTTTGTTATATTGTAAATATAAAGAATATATGTTATAATTTAGTATATAATTTTTGCAATTTGAAAAGAAGGAGGATTTATGAAATTATTACGTAATGTTAATCGGGGGGGGGGGCACTCCCAGCTAGCAGAAGGCAGGAAGTCAGGAAATCAATTTGTTTACAGTAATGTCATTGCGCATTTATTGCGCAATCTGGAATTTGTCCTAAAAAGATCGCGCAACAAGTGCGCGATGACTGGTCTTAATATTCAACAATCCCTCGCCCCTTTGGGGAGAGGGGCTTATCAGGATAGCGGCCGGAGGATCGGATGTCAGGAGGTCAAGCTATTATCAGTGCTGCGCACTAAAATAACTTCTGTAACCAGCCTGCCTTCTTGCCATCTGAACTTATGTTCTTCTGATTGTTACCCACCCTCCCTAATCAGTGAGGGAGCATGTTCCCGTAAATCCATTCTAAAAGCTAATATCTGTCATTGCGAGCGACAGAATGGAGCGTCGCAATCTCATAATTTATGTAATATTAATGAGATTACTACGTCGAATGCTTCGCATTCTCCTCGCAATGACATAGAAAGTTTATGCAAGACACAAGTGGTGGATGGAACGGCTACGTTCCCTCGTAATGACATAGAAAATTCATGCAAAACACAGGTGTCGGGTGCAGTGGCTACGCTGCCGCATAGGGGAGAAGGAATAAGTAACTACAATCAAATTATATATAATAATCAGCCCTCACCCCAACCCTCTCCCACAGGAGAGGAAGTAAGTAATTATAAGATGCTGAAACAAGTTCAGCATGACACTAATTCCTCGAAACGAACTTATTCACCTATTCACTTATTCTCTTATTCACCTTGTAAACGCTGCGCGTTTACATTAGCGGAGGTGTTGATTACATTAGGAATTATAGGCATAGTCGCAGCTATGACTATGCCGTCGCTGATTGCAAACCATAGAGAAAAGCAAACTGTTGCACAATTAAAAAAAGCGTATTCTACAATACAACAGGCTTATTTAATGGCTATTAACAAATACGGTGATGCTGAAAGCTGGAGTCTTAGCAATACACATATAGGAGACGACGATGAGGGAAATGCTATTACAGATTACACAAGTGCATATACAATTTTTAATTACCTTGCCGAAAATATGAAATCAGTAGACGGAGGCAAAGCAAATCAATATATTCATCATGAATATGATTCTTACTCATTAGACGGAACCTTCAGAAATACAATCTCAACCAACAGGGATATTCCAAATATAGCCCTAGCTGATGGTACAACAATTTCATCAGGATGGATAGAAAACGGAATGATGGATATTTATGTTTCACTTAATAAATGCATGAATAAAGGTAAATGTACTTTGGGAAAAGATACATTTTATTTTCAAATTTACTTTTCACCCGCCAAAATTGTCCCGGAGGGTAGTCCAACATACAGTACAACATATTTCAAAAACCTCTGTAATAAAGGAATAACAGACAGAAATAACGGACGCGGATGTACTGCATGGGTTTTGCAAAATGAAAACATGGATTATCTGCACTGTGATGATTTAGATTGGAATACAAAAATCAGATGCAAGTAATAATTAAAATCTGTAAATTATAATACTTATATAATAATCATTAGTATGTTTAATCATACTAATGATTATTATTTGTATTAAAAAATTTTCATGCAATTTGGCTTTCGATTTATTTTGAAATATAAAATATAATTCCGGATAATCTTATAAAACGATTTGGGTTCCGAGAATAATTCTGTGGCTGTCTTCTGTATCTTCGTTATCGCAAAACACGTAATTAAGAATTAAACGCAGAGCCTGACCTTTTATGAAGTAATTGAGACCTACGGAATACTCTCTTCGCTTGTTATCCGCAATATCGCGGTTCGGGTCAAACTGATCGTAACGCGCAAGTATATGCAGTTTTTGGGTAAGTCTGTAAGCTATTGTAGTATAAAAACCTTCTGCTTTATCAGTGCTTCTATAGGTTCCGTTGTAACCGTCAGCTATTGCATATTCAAAATTAGCCATAAATTTTTTGTACCTGTAACTTGCATACGCACCGCCTACTGTGTAATCAGTATCATTGTGCCCTGCATTAAGACCACCGCCGAGCACAAGCGTTCCGTATCTGCCGTCAGTTTTTCCAAGCGGTTTTAAATTTACCCAACCCGTAAATTCTACTCCAGGGAAAAATTCCTTAAAAAATCTATCGGAACTGTTCAATGCCACACTGTAGTCTACCAAATCATAATCACCTACTACCCTCAACCCTAGAGCTCTTGTGTTACCGAATGTCCTTGAAATCTGAGAACGCATAGCAAAAGGCAAAACATAAGAGCCCATTCCGCCTTCAAATCCTACCTGATTTCTTGAATTTCCCACAATAATTTTATGGTGTGGAATACGCGTATTCATTATATATGCATCGGTTATAAGACCTTGAAGATATGTTCTGTTCTCACCCGGTTTAAAGTTAAACTGCAGTTTAAAATCGGTATTTTTATCCTTGAAATCACCGACAACACCGGCTTCCATAAACCCGAAACCGTAATCTGTATCGTAATCCGCCCCTTCAAATCCGAAACCTAAATTACCCTGATAAGCACCGTAAAATTGAACTTTATCGATGGGCCCTTTATCATATTTGAAAGTCAATTCATCCTGCAAAAGAAACGAAGGAATTGAAGTTCTCTCAAGCTTTTTTTTATAAATTCGTCCGAACAGAGATTCTTCCTCAATTTTAAAAGGATGTTCGTTCTCTTTATCAGTATCCAAAAGTTGGTCAAAAATCGAGAACTCTGTATCAACGTTATCTCTTATAATATCTTTTTGCACCCAGTCGTTATTATTTTTGTTACCGATCGGGGGTGGATTTTCACCGTCATTTTTTACAACATCAAGGTGAATAACTTCCTGAGTTTCAACAGTGTTTTGCTCCTGCTGTTTATTTTTCCCGAATGCAAAAACTGGAGGGGCAAGAAGCATTAAAAGAAGTATTACAGCTATTCTCTTGAAAAAATAGTTCACAAATATTAATGTAACACAAAATATATGCAAAAAAAATTTTTTTTAGTGTATATTAATTATTATGACGAATGTAACAAAAAAAATGATGAATAAAACTTTAGAAAATAAATATACTAAAATAAAAGTTAAAGCCCCGATTGTAGAAGCTTTAAAAAAAGCTTATGAAAATCCGAGCTATCAGTTTCATATTCCGGGTCACACAAAAGGCAACGGTTCTTTGCCGGAATTCAAAAAACTTATCGGAGCAAAAGCTCTTTCAATTGACACTACTGATGAATTTGACGGACTTGGCACGCTTCATCCTGCAACAGGCCCGATAAAAGAGGCTCAGGAACTTGCAGCTCAGGCATTCGGTGCTGAAAAAACATTCTTTTTACTGAACGGTTCAACAGCAGGCAACCTTGCACTTGCAATGGGGTTGACAAGACGCGGACAAAAAATTATCACAAACCGCAACTGCCACCGCTCAATTTTAACGGGTATGATAATTTCGGGTGCAGAGCCTTTATGGCTTATTCCGAAAAGATTTTCTGAATGGGGAATCTGGGGTAATGTTACTCCTGAAAGCGTTGAAGAAATGCTCAATCATAACCCCGATGCTTCAATGGTATGGATTACAAATCCGACTTATGAAGGTGTTGTATCGGATATAAAATCAATTTCCGCAATCTGTAAAAAATATAATGTTCCTTTAATTGTTGATGAAGCCCACGCATGTCTTTGGAATTTTAATAATCATCTGCCTGAAACAGCTTTAAAATTAGGTGCTGATGCGGTTGTTCATTCTCTGCATAAAACAGGCGGAAGCATGAGCCAAAGCTCTATGCTTCATATTGCAAAAAATTCCATGATTGATTGTGATGCCGTTGAAAAGGCTTTGAAATTACTGCATACCACAAGTCCTTCTCTAATGCTTCTTGCAAGTTTAGATGCTGCACGCGCAAACCTTGACAGTTCAAGAGGCAGAAAACAGCTTGAAAGGGCTGTACAGAATGCAAAATATTTACGCAGAGAAATCGACAAACTTGAACATATTCATCATCTTCAGCCTGATTTCGGCTACAAAACAGATATTACAAAAGTTTTCATAAGAGATGACAGATTATCAGGCAAACGTCTTGAATCAATTTTAGAAATTGATTTTAACATAGAAGTTGAAAGTGCTTCTGATGCAGGACTTTTAATTCTTTCAAATATTGGTAACACAAGAGCTGATATGCAATATCTTGTAAAATGTCTTGAACAGATAGACAGAACAAATTATACAGACATCTGCTATCTGGAAAAGAAAAAACACATGCCGATGCTCACACCGATTATCAAAATGACGCTTCGTGAAGCTTTTTACTCTCATAAAGAAAGAATCCCTAAAGAGCATGCAGTAGGAAGAATTGCGGCAGAAGTAATTGCAGAATGTCCTCCGGGTATTGCCGTTCTGCTCCCGGGTGAATTGATAACAGAAGAGCATCTGCCATACCTTGTGGATTACGACACGATTGAAGTGATTAAGTAATTTGACTTTTTTTAACAATGAACAAAAATTAATCTATGCTTTTTCATTCTGCTTCTTTTCAAGAACAATACGGTTATCCTTAACTGTTAATGTCATTACATCAGTCTCAGGGTTAATATCTAATATTTTCAAAAACCAGGGAGGAATAATCATACCCCAGCTTCTGCCTAATTTTACAAATTTTTTGTCTAAGTCAAATCTCATAACGATATCATAACATTTTATTAAAATATGTCTTAATTTTTATATAAGACTTTACATTGATATTAATTTGGATTAATATTATGTCTAAGACAAATTTAAAATTATAGGAATTTATATTATGAACGAATTTAACTTTAAAAAAATCTTACCTTACTCGGGAAGAGAGTTAAAGAAATCCGACTCGGGAAAAACTGGTCGTTAAAAGAACTTTCCATAAAATCTGGAATTTCAATAAAATATCTGAAAATAATTGAAGAAGGAAAAGCAGTTGGAATAACAACCGTCCATCTTTTTGCTATTTGTAAAAGTTTTGGATTGTCATCTTTTAATGATTTACTAAATTTTTATTAAATTAATATTACACTAAACAAATGATTACAAACCAATTTGCATAGCCTATAATTTTCGCGGAGGTTATGAAGATGATTTTAACAAACATTGAAAGTGTTCCCGGGATGGTGATTACCGCTCAATACGGCCTTGTTACCGGAAGCACAGTGAGAGCAAAAAACGCTATTAAAGATTTTGGCGCAGGATTGAAAAACATGGTCGGCGGAGAGTTAAAAAGTTATACGGAACTTCTGTCAGAAGCACGTGAAGAAGCTATTCACCGTATGCAGCAGCAGGCGCAGATGATGGGAGCAAATGCCGTAATTAACGTAAGACTTGCAACATCATCGGTTACTGTAGGCGCTGCAGAAGTTTACGCTTATGGAACAGCAGTAAAAGTAGCACCGAAAGGATAAATATAATGGGTGATATATTACTACTTTTAATTGTGCTTGGAATTACTTTTATGACAGGTACAATTATTGAAAAAAGACATTTTGAGAATATTAAAAAACGCGAAATCGCACTTATTAAAAAACCGATTATAAATTTCGGCGCAAAAACATGGCATACAAACAGAAAAATTAAAAGTATCCAACTTGTTACGGGCGAATGTGTGATAAGCGGCGATTATTTTAAGAATTTTGTAGCATCGCTGAAAAGCTTTTTCGGCGGCAGACTTACAACTTTTGAATCGGTATTGGACAGAGGCAGACGCGAAGCAATCCTTAGGATGCGTGAAAAAGCACGCGGTGCAAACTTTATCATAAATACGCGCATAGAATCCGTTATGATTAATGATACTTACAATCCTCAGGAGAGTGTTCCACAGTGTGCCATAATAGCCTACGGAACTGCCATAACTTATGAATAAAAACCTTGAAGAAAAATATTTAAGTGTAATAGAAAATAATATCAATGTCGGCAAATCCAATGCAGGTACAGAATTTTTGATTTTGCTTGCAGGTATAGCCGGAATATGTATTCTCCTGTATCTTTTTGCAGATGCAATCGGCTGCTTCTTTATCGACAGAATGTCCAATGAAACTCAAATAAAAATTGAAAACGCATTCTCATTCGACACAAAACCTAATAAAGCTGCAGACAAAAATGAAAACATTACAAAACTTGAAAACATAAGAGATAAAATTGTTGCGCTTGATAAAAATCTTCAGGGCAAATCAAAGTTCCATATTGATGAATATCCTGAAAAGCAAATTAACGCATTTATAACCCCGAACGGAAATATATATTTTACGCAGGGGCTTCTAAAAGAAATAAAAGATGAAGAAATTCTTACTTTCATTATGGCGCATGAACTCGGTCATTACGCACACAGAGACCACTTGAAAAGTATGAGCAGACAAATAATTGTTGCTCTTATAACATCAATGTTTGCATCAGAAAATAAAGATATAAATCTGACAGTTAACAGCATTTCAGGTCTCAGCGGACTAACATATTCAAGAAGACAAGAAAGAGAAGCAGACAAATATGCAAACAAAATCGTATACAGATTATATGGGAACAACAAAGGTGCTGTTGAATTTTTCAAATTGCTTGAAGCAAAAGAAAAGTCTCCTGAATTTCTTCAATACTTTTCGACCCATCCGTCCACAAAACAAAGACTTAATTTAATACAAAACAGAAGGTAAATTTTATGCACATAAACAATGTATCTGTAAGAACATCAAAAAAATACATATTACTTTTTACATTATTTTCGGTTTTATACACCGCCGGAATCATTCTGGCTTATGTATATCTTTCAGTAGATGCACAAAAAACAATTCCAGGATTTTTTTCATGGGCAGTAACAGCTTTTGACAGCTTACTAAAAAACAATCCAGAAGATCCATGGATAGCCTGGGGGCTTTTTATTATTATGCCGGCAGTATTTTATATAGGGCTGATACTTGCAATAATCGAAAGACATGCAGGACTTAAAGAACTTTCATCATCATTAAATCTCAAATCTGTTGATTTTTTGCCGGACAGGGTCAAATTTAACTTTAATCGCCCGCAATATGATTTTGTCTGCGGATACTCCGAAATAAATAATCTGGAAATGATTTTGGTAACTGCGCTTGCCCGCAGCAAATACGGCACTTGTATTGTATTAAATGAGGTTAAACTTAATTTTACTGTTTTAAATAATAAAGAATTTTCTTTAACTAATACTCCTATGGCTGCTATGAGGTTAATTTATAATATAGTTGACTGCGCAAGGAAAGTTAATCATTTTTCATACAAATTTGGAGGTGCAGGCGAAGATAAAGATTTAAAAGAAAAAATTGAAGACTATCTGCACAAAGGTACAAAACCAGTTTTAACAAGCGTTGGCGAAACAAAATTTAAATGGATGTCAATTGTATTTTTTATCATAGGTATGGTATTTCTCGTAGGATTTAAAGATGTCTTTAACGATTATTTATACAAAGACTTTATGATGCTTTTGATTCCGCTTCTGCCTGTTGGAGCATTTTTAGGAACTTCATTTATATTCGACATAATTCTAATAATTGACAAAATTAAAGAAAAAAGTTACAGAGGTTACAATGGATAATAAAGAATTAGAAAAGCTCATTGAAAATCTTGAAAATATTGTACCGACTATTACGGAAAATTCAAGTGATGAAGAAAAACAAAAGGTTTTAGAACAAATAAACCAGGCTGTTCAATTGGCACCTGAAGATGAATTTGTGTTAACCTGGAAAGCTCTTTATTACCAGGCGATTGAAGATTATGATAATGCAATACTTGCCTATCAGGATGTTTTAAAAGTCAAGCCGAATGACCAACTTACAAAAGACAGCATAAAAGACTGTGAAGAATTTAAAAAATGGAAGGAAGAAGGTTTCATGAGTTCCAACTATACTCATGGCGGACATAGTGAACCCGATTTGCTTGAAAAAGTTCCGGTAAGTTTGCTTGTAACAGCAAAAATAATTATTCTTGCGGCCGTAATCTGGTTTTGCTGTCCGGCTTTAATCTTTTCTTTCCACGATAATAAAATTTTGAATGTAAAAAACACCTCAAGTTTTCAAACCATAAAAGTCAATCCATTAAGTGAATACGATTATTTAACAAAACAACAAATTTATGACATAAGAAAAAAACATGTAAAAAATTCACTTTTTGCAAGTGAAAATTATAGTCCAAACAATGCAGTTTTCGGCTCAATAGTTGATAACAAACCCTGGTGGGGAACGACAAGATGCGCTCAATTGGACTATACAGGCGATTACCATGAACGCATTGAAGGCCCTTCAAAAGTAAGCGCGCAAATGAATAACCCTGATGCCCTTGTAGGTCTTAGCCTTCCGTTTTTACCATGGGATCAGGACTATAATAAAGAGTTCTGCACCGGCGAGTACGGTAAATTTTTGCCGCTGTCTCTTCAATATAGTAAAAAAGATAATTTAATAATTGCAAAATACAAACTCACGCGAAAATTCCTTAAATTCCGCGACAACGTAAATGGTAAAACGACCAGATATCCAATACAACTATCAGGGTTGAATGCCAGAGATTTCGGATATAATTACGTTTACATTTATGACTCAAAAAATATAGAAATGTTTTCAAAAAACGATAACGTTACAGATGATGTAAAAAAATTCGCTGACTACATTCACCTTGGCGGAAGCTGTCGATATAAAGATGGATGCAACAATATATCCCCTATGCAGTATGACAAAATATTTACTGTATATAAACTTCCTGCAGAAATTAATCTTAAATTGTGGAAAAAAGAACCGGTTAATAAATATATGAAAGCAGATATGTATTACAGAATTATCTTTGATACAAAATAAAAATCGCGGATAAAACCGCGATAAAAAAATGAATACCTTAGTTACGAAGAAAAAAATTAAATCCAATTTATCCTATTTTTTTCTTAAAAACTTATTCTTCTGGGGTAATTTTTCGGGATTTTCCAGCCGTTTCTTTGGATTATTGCGGTACAATATGCACCCCAACCATTATTACTATTATTATTACATCCGTATGTACTATCTGTATATAATGAATTTTCATCGCCATCCCATTTGTATAGAAAAGGCTCCATACCTTTTTTGTATAAATATTTCCAGTCAGGACTATTGCCGTCTATTGGATAAAATTCAAACGCAAAAGAGCATATCCCCTTTATTTCATCATAGGTTCCGTTAGATTTATTTATGCATTTTTCGGGATTTTTAGGATAAAAAGCTAGATCGCGGTTTTCATGATAAGCAAAAGAAAAAGCAGAACCGTCGGCTAAAAAGTAAAGAATAATTTTGTTACCGCCGGCATCCTTTGCTTCTTTTTTATGAGTAATTTTCAAATACGGCGCAAGGTATTTTTGGAATGACTCATCATTTTTGTCGGTCTGATTAACTGTATTTCCTTCATCATCAGTAACATCAGCATTAAAATAGCTCCAGCTTTCAACCTCACCATTATCAACAATAGATTGTAATATAGCCTGATTCATAATAGAATAGAATTTTTTCAATCTTGCTTCTGCTACGCTGTGTGTGTAATTTTGAATTAAAGCCGGCATAGTCAAAGCCGCCACAACCCCTATAATTCCTAATGTTATCAAGACTTCAGCTAAAGTAAAAGCAGCACGACGAACATTGTCAAAGTGGGCTACGTGCGTAGCACCCTCTGCCAGCGTAAATGTATTTTTATGAATTTGTTGTGCTTTTAACTTTGTTTTTAACATTTAAGTTACCTCCTAAATATAAAATAGATTATTTATATATAAATTAGACTACTTATATATAGATTAATATAACTTATTTTACATTAAAAGTCAAGGTAACATATAATTATAAGATGCTTATAAACGATATGACAGATTTTCAGTTAGTAAAATTCCTTTTGAATAAAGAGTATATGCTTCAAAAGGAATTGTCTGATAAGTTGAATGAATATTTTGGAAAAAATACAAAGCCGGCGAATTTTTCTGCAAAATTAAAACGAGAATATTTAACTTTCAAAGATTTGAAAGCAATTTGCGATATCCTCGGGTATGACTTAATTATTGAAAAAAGAAAGAGTTAATAATAAGTTTATAACTAATTTTCTTTTTTATGTTTAACATCTTCTTTGATAACAATAAGATTATTGATGATTTTCATAGCACATGTCGGAAGCACTACATCATCAAGCCCTGATGCTATACTGATAATTTTTCCGGCACCTAACACAACTTCTTCACCTTTGTAGAAGAATTTGTAATCATCTTTTCTGTCTGAACGAATTGTAATCTGGCTCATTTTTTTACCTCTTTTGTTTATTTTATATCTAATATACTTGTTTGTTGAAATTTCGTCTTATACCTTCACATGAATTTTTAAACTCACCGGTTAAGCCGATGCAAATTAATATCTATTTAGCAGGAGGAATAGCACGCTCCCCTTTGTTGTTGTAGAAAATTCCTTCTGCCATAACTTCATTATAAATTTCTTCATCTTGCTTGAAGCTTTCAGGTGTATAAGGGTATAAATCTATGCATACATCCATATCTGTTTCTATTTTACCAATAATAGGCCAGATTTGTTCTCTTTTTGATTTGTCTTCAATATCAAAAATTGCAGCGAGTTCAATATCTTCGCCTTCATGCATTTTGCCGTCTGTGTGAATTCCGAATAAATACATGCCTTTAAAGTCATTAAATACGCGATTGAAGGCTAATGATAACTTTACAATTACTTCATCAACAGAATTTGCCATAATTTACCCTTTTATTTCAGATGTAACCTCTTTTCTGGCGACTGTAACCTGTTTTGATGTCGACAGATTTTTTATTGAAACTTTGTTTTCTTTAATCTCGTCTTCGCCCAAAATCAATGCAAATTTAGCAATTTTTGCAGCTTTTTCGAGCTGTTTGGTGAATTTTTTATTTGCAAGATCAAATTCAATTTTGAGCCCCTGTCCTCTGAGTTCTTCAGCTAGTTCAAGAGCGTGAACAGGAGAATTTGAGACGATATAGGCGTCAAGTTTTTCCGGTTCAATTTCCGGCAGTAATGAATTTAATCTTTCCATACCCATTGCCCAGCCGACAGCAGGAGTATCCTCACCGCCTAGGTTTTTAACAAGGCTGTCATATCGTCCGCCGCCGCAGACAGCATTTTGGGAGCCCAGATTGTTTGATTTAATTTCAAAAACCGTTCTGTTATAATAGTCCAGGCCTCTGACTAAAAGTTTGTTTTCAACATATTTTATCTTTAATTTATCTAAATAAGATTTTACTTGTTTGTAATGTTCGGCACATTCTTCGCAAATGAAATCCGATTGAATAACTTTTTGAATTTCTGGCTTTGCAAAAATTTCTTTGCAACTTTCCACTTTGCAATCTAAAAGTCTTAGAGGATTTTTTTCATATCTGTTTTGACAGTCCTCGCAGAGATTGTTGAATTCTGGTTTTAGAACTTCTTTAATCTTATTTTTGTATTCTTCCCGGCATTTTGGACAACCAAGAGAATTAATCTCAACTTCCAAGTTGTTTAAGCCTAGAGATTTAAGATAATTGACAGCCAGAAGAATAACTTCGGCATCTGCAGCCGGTTCTTTAATCCCGAACATTTCGATTCCGACCTGATGGAATTGTCTTTGTCTTCCTGCCTGCGGGCGTTCATATCTGAACATCGGCCCTTTATACCAGAGTTTGACCGGAGCAGATAACCTTGCCATTCCGTTTTCGATGAACGAACGTACCACTCCTGCAGTATTTTCAGGGCGTAATGTTATTG
Organism: Candidatus Gastranaerophilales bacterium; assembly: GCA_944326615.1. Lineage (GTDB taxonomy): Bacteria > Cyanobacteriota > Vampirovibrionia > Gastranaerophilales > Gastranaerophilaceae > Stercorousia. The sequence goes on from CALVEO010000015.1 coordinate 17,969, forward strand.
AGCGGTCACTTTTTTCAAAGGTGTACATTTCTTTATTGACAATATCTGTTGTATCACCTACCCCGCGTGCAAACAGTTCTGTTGCTTCAAAAATCGGTGTTCTGATTTCTTTGTATCCGTATCTGGTGAATATGTCGAGTGCATTTTTCTCTAACCTCTGCCACTGCCCGACTTCCTGAGGTAAAATGTCTTTTGTTCCTTTTTGTACTTTAATCATTTTAGTCATAAAGCTATTATATAAATTTGAGGAGTAATTGTCAAATATAAATCTGCAAAAGCTTTAATGACGCTTGTTTTTAAATTTTTTCGATAAATTCAATTTTGAACCCTAAAATTTGGCAGATGTAGCCCATTTCATATAATTTAAGCTTATTTTGTGAAAGGCGGTAATTTAAATTTTGCTGGGAATAATACTTTCCGCTTGCCTGAGATAATTTTTCAGCAAGCATTTTCATGGTCCATGCTTTTTTTGAAAGCATAATCTTTACTTCTTTTTTTGCATCTATTGTGATTAGGTTACTTTCAAGCATATATCAAATTATATATTTAATATTAAGAATGTATAAGTCTGGGCTTGACAAAATAAAAGAAATGTTGCATAATTAAAAATATACTTTTAATTATAAAATAATGCTTTTAAAAATTTAAACATTCAAAGGAGTTAATATGGCCGGGTCTAAATTAGCTGGGAAAAATTATGCTTATACATTAGCCGAAATAATAATTGTAATGCTTGTTATAGCACTTATTGTTGCGGTGAGTATACGTATAACCAAGATGAAGCTGGATAATATAGTAACTTATACATACTATTCAGCTTATTCTACATTACGGAATATTTCCCGTAATATGATTTCAGATTTTAAGCCTGACGATGAAACTTATATGACAACATACAATATTTTAAACAATTACAAACTGGCAAATAATATATTTTCAGGCCTGACTGTTTTGTTTGAGTCAAAAGCATTTGGCGGAAGATATTATGAAGATGGTCCTGATGATATATATGCAGATCAGATTTCTAATGATTGTAATGGTAATGATGGTTACTACATTTGTGGTTATTCATATATGTATATACCAGGTGAAGGTGGTCGTGCTATCAGTTCCAATTTTGAGGATGGAGTTTTATATGACGGAGATGAGCCTCCAAAAAGTAAAGCTGTTTATGGATTGCCAAAAAATTTTAGTTCTATTTGTACTTCAATGCCTTTACATGAATATTTTTTTAGTCTTTATCCGGATTATGTTTCCGGAGGTACGTATGGTGGCGCAGGTATAAACGATACTTTATACTCTTCAGAATGTCCAGGCCATTATAAGGGGTTGTCAACCTATGCTTATCCAGGTAAAAGTGTAGAAGAAGGATGTATTTATCCTTGTAATAGTTATCCGGAGACTAATGATTGTGGTTATTATTCTGGAATAGCGGCTTATGGTGGACCACTTTTTGGCGACGATTTGATTGATACAATTTATAGCTATCATTTCAGGAGGCAATATCCCTCAAGGTTTGTTTCTGGCTCAAAGTATAATCATGGTGCTGTGTATGTTGCCTGTCATCCAAGAGATAATGGAGAAGACCCAAATCCTGGAGTTACTCCGGATCCAGAACCCACTCCTGAACCAGATCCAGACCCGTCTCCAGTTCCAGAAGAACCAGAGCTTCCAGCCTGTAATGTACCAGATGCATTGAGTCAGCAGGAAGCTTATTGTGCGCATGGCTATCAAAACTATGATTCAACGCCCGGCGTATGTGATTATAGCATCAAGCCAGCCAATTGGCCTCCGGAATGTAATAAAGGTTATCGCTGGAACAATGACCCGACAGATTGTAAATGTGTTTTAGAACCCCGTACATTACCTCGTAACGGTGAAAACTTCTGTAATATGTTCGCTGGTTATGTTAATACAAAAGGTAACGGTGCAGAATGTACAGGCGATGTAATTTCATCAAATACAACAGATTTTAGTGAAAAAGTACCGGATTTAATCTTGCGCAACGGCATGCGTTTATATAACGTACATCAAGATCCGCAGGAAATAGCCGAATTAGCCGGAAATAATGAAGGCCCCGGCTATGACGGAGTCGAGAATGTAAATACGCATGGCTATACAGTTTACGTGGATATAGACGGGGAGAATAGTAATTCAATTCTTTGGGAAGATGTTTATCCCTTTTACATAACCATGTCAGGTACAGTAATTCCTGTATACGACCATTCTCACCCCGGCCTTTCCGGCGGCGACAGCCGTAATCATTTAATGGTAAGCGTAGAAAATGAGACAATAGGCGGTGACGGCCACCGTCATACATACTGGCTGAAAAAAAGTGTTTCGTTTAAAGAAGGCGCCTGTACTACGGGTTATGTATCTTCATCAACACCATATTGCAGCGGCGTTCCTGTAGATTTATCGTGTGCCGGCGCTAATGGTTATTCATGTAATTTGAAACACATCAAACCTGTAAAATTTCTCTTTTGAATATGCGTGCTTACAAAAAATCGCAAAACTGACAGCGGAAAATTATTTTTCCGCTTTTTTTAAACTGGCTATCAGTCGGTGTTTTATTTTATGATTGTTGCAACCTGATCAGTGATATCATCTCCGCCAAAAAGAACTGTATTTTTGGGTAAAACCAGATTGTAATGCATTGAGCGAGCTTTTTCTACTACTGCTGTTTTAATTTTGCTGTCAATCGCTTTGAGCTTATCATTGTAAGATGCATCAAGCGCCAGTTTTTGTTTATTAATTTCATTCCTGTATTTGTCTTCCAATTGTGAAATCTTTGCAGGGTCTTTTTCTTTTGAGATTTCGGTTCTTGCTTTTTCAATAGTTGATTGCATATTTTGCATTTGTTTTTCCTGATCTAGTTTAAGAGATTTTATTTCGGATGAGTTTGCAACAATCTGCTGAATATCTACAACAGCAATTTTATATTCCGGTGCTGTGTTTGAAACAGCAATACTGTTTATAGAATAACCAATGGCAAAAGCTGTGATAACTGCAGCTGTAGCAAGTATTTTTTTCTTCATAAGTAAATCCTTTCTTTTGTAGTGAGTTACAATTTGGTATAATTATTCTGGGAATAAATTACGAAATTTTTTAATTGGTTACTTGGATAAATTTCATGTTTTTTGTATTATAGAATTGCAAAAGATTTTATCTTAAAGAAGGAGATGTACAATTATGAAAAAATCAATTAACGATTTAGGCGATGTAAAAGGAAAACGTGCTCTTGTAAGAGTTGACGTTAACGTACCCTTGGATGAAAACCACAATGTAACAGACGACACAAGAATTCAGGCAATTGTTCCTACAATCAGAGCATTGCAGGAAAAAGGCGCTAAAATTATTCTTATGGCACATTTAGGCAGACCAAAAGGTGAATGGAAAACTGAATTTACGCTTGAACCTGTTGCAAAATATATGTCAAAAGTTCTTGGTGAAGATGTATTATTTGTAAAATCACCTGTCGGAGAAGGCGCTGATAAAGAACTGGCAGATTTGAAAGACGGCCAGGTTGCGCTGTTAGAAAATATTCGTTTCTACAAAGCTGAAGAAGCTAAAGATGATGATATGACTTTTGCAGAAGAACTTGCAAAACTCGGCGATTTCTATGTAAACGATGCATTCGGCGCAGCTCATAGAAAACACACTTCAACAGCTAAAGTTGCTCATATTCTGAAACCGGCTGTTGCAGGTTTGTTGATGGAAAAAGAAATCAGATGCCTGTCTCAGGCTCTTGATAACCCGACAAGACCTTTTACTGCAGTTGTAGGCGGAGCTAAAGTTTCTTCAAAAATCGGTGTTTTGGAAAATTTAATTGATAAAGTTGATAACATGATTATCGGCGGCGGTATGGCTTATACATTCGTAAAAGCTAACGGCGGGAAAATCGGTAATTCAATTTGTGAAGATGATCAGATGGAAGTTGCAAAAGCTATTGAAAAGAAAGCTGCTGATAAAGGTGTTAAAATTGTTATGGCAACAGATGTCCTTGCAGCTGATGATTTTTCAGGCAACGGTACAAATAAAGTCGTTCCGATTAACGAAATACCTGACGGATTTGAAGGGGTAGATGCCGGCCCTGAAAGCCAGAAAGCTTTTGCTGAAGTAATCAAAAATTCAAAAACAATTTTGATGAACGGCCCTGTAGGAGCATTTGAAAATCCAAAATTTGCAGAAGGTACAAAAGCTGTATTGCAGGCGATTGTTGATGCAACCAAAAATGGTGCAGTATCTGTAATAGGCGGCGGTGATTCTGTATCTGCAGCTAAGAAATACTTTAAGGCAGAAGATTTTACACATGTTTCAACAGGCGGCGGTGCTTCTCTTGAATTTATTGAAGGTAAAGTATTGCCTGGTGTTGCAGCTCTTGACGATAAGTAAATTATCAGCATAATGTAACAAAAATATATTAAAAAAGCCGGATTTCACTTAGAAGTCCGGTTTTTGATTATTATATTTGATGTTTGAACTATTAAGTGGCCGTTCATTCCCTCTCACAAAGAGAGAGGGTGAACGTAGCCGTTCCATCCACCACATACTCCCTCCCTTGTGGGAGGGCTGGGGAGAGGGTTAGCAGAAGCTAAGAGGGTAGGAGGGTATGAAGATAAGCTTTTTACTGTAAATAGCCTACCTTCCTATCTTCCCACCTTCTTACCCTCTAAATCCGCTTGACCTCCTGACCTCCGTCTGCCAAATAGCCTACCCTCCTATCTTCCTACCTTACTATCCTCTAAATCCGCTTGCCCTATTCCCTTGATTATGCTATAATATTGCCAAGAAACGGAGAGATTATGAATTTACTCAATATATTTACCGATATTCCTATTATGATTGTAATTTTTACTTTCATATTTTCAATTATTTATTGCGCAAAGAACTATTTTTATGTTAATAAAAATTTAAAAATACTGTTAGCGTTTATTTCTAATTTTAAAAAAACAGATTTGAATTTTCGGTTTAAAGAAATAGATGAGTGGATGTCTTACAATCCTTATGTATCGGCTGCCTGGATGGAGTTTAAAAACACTCTTGTTTTCTCCGAATCCATTGCATTGAAAGGTAAAAATAACGATTTAACGTATAAAGAAGTTTCTTCTACTGTTCAAAATATTCAGACAACTGTTGATCCTCTGTATTTTTTTAATGAAGAAACGCTCATAACTTCAAAATTTAACAACAAATTTTTACAGACCGTTCCTACAATTTTGACAGGTTTCGGTCCTTTATTTACATTTTTGAACATTGCAATTGCTTTCGGTAAAATTGATTTTTCATCTCAGGAAAAAACAATTGCCTCAGTAGCCGGTTTGATGTCCAGTATGCAGACAGCCGCTCTTGTATCAGTTATTGCTGTTGGTTCTTCACTGTTATTTCTTATGTTTGAGAGAATTACCTGCCAGCTTTTATGCAAAATTCCGCTTTCCAGATGCGAAGATTTGTTAGGCAAATTGTTTGACAATATTTCATCTGAAAAATTCCTGCTGGAACTTTTGAAAGAGACAAAAATTCAGAATAATTCAATATCAAATTTAATAACTGCTTTGCCTCAGCAGTTTAAGGTTGCATTGGAGTCAAGTATCGCAAGTAATCTTGTTCCATATCTCGAAAATCTGATTTTTGGGATAAATCAGATGAATAAAAATGTTAAAGAGGCAGTAAAACATGGGGGTAAAGCTGATGATGTTGATGATTTGTTCTAGTCGGGGGGGCGCCTCATGGCTTTATTAGCGAGAAAAACCCAGAATGAAGAAACTGATAATAATATTTTCTGGACCACAATGGCAGATTTGCTTTTGGGTCTGGCTATTATATTTATGACTTTGTTTGTTCTTGCAATGACAGGTTTTACACAGCAGGGACTTGAACAAAAACAACAGCAGATTGAAGTTAATAAAGAGCTGATTGAAAATCTTAAAAAAGAAAATATTGATGCTCAGGTTGATCCTATGACCGGGGATATAAAAATTTCTGATCTGGAGCTTTTTGAAGTTAACAGCTATAATCTTTCTGCCAAAGGCAAGGCCTACCTTGATAAACTTATTCCGATTTATATAAATACTATTTTTTCGAAAAAAGAACTTGTCGGTGAAATAGAAAATATTATTATTCAGGGACATACTGACAGCCAGTCTTATGCGGGAATTAAGAATCCTGATGAGCAGTATATGAAAAATATGTCTTTAAGTTTACAGAGAGCTAATTCTGTTGCAGATTATATGTTCCATACTAATTTTGATAAGAAATATACTCCTCAGCTAAAAAAAATGCTGGTAGTGGAAGGAAAAAGTTTCTCAGAACCTATTTTGGTTAATGGTAAAGAAGATTACAACAAAAGCAGGCGTGTTGAAATGCATTTGAAGGTTAAAAAGCTTGATGTAACAGAAGTTTTATTTCATGGAGTTCAATTTATAAAAAATGATAAATAAAGATTTAATACTTGAAACAATTAATATGATAAAGCTGTATAACCTTGATATAAGAACGGTTACACTTGCCTTGAGCCTTAGAGATTGCGTTGACAGTGATGTTAATATTGTCTGTGAAAATATTTATAATAAAATTACACGATATGCTAAGAATTTGGTAGAATATGCAAACGAATTTGAAAATGATTATTCAATACCTATTGTTAATAAAAGAATATCAGTAACTCCTATTTCTATAATTGGGGAAGGATGCAAAAATCCTGATTATGTAAAAATTGCTAAGACTCTTGATAAAGCAGCAAAAGATGTAGGTGTGAATTTTATCGGCGGATTTTCCGCCCTTGTAGAAAAGGGAATGACAAAAGGCGATGAGCTTCTTATTGAAAGCATTCCTGAGGCGCTTAGTCAAACCGAAAGACTTTGTTCATCTGTAAATGTTGCGTCTTCAAAAGCCGGAATTAATATGGATGCAGTTTTAAAGATGGCGGGAATTATCAAAAAATCAGCAGAACTTACAAAAGACAGAGATGGCCTTGGTGCGGCAAAGCTTGTTGTGTTCTGTAATTCTCCGGGAGATAACCCGTTTATGGCGGGTGCTTTTTGCGGTGTTGGCGAGCCTGAATGTGCATTAAATGTCGGCGTTTCAGGCCCGGGAGTTGTACGGGCTGCCGTTGAGGCTCTTGATAAAAAAGCAGATCTTGGCGAACTTTCAAATAAAATTAAACATATTGCATATAAAATAACTACAACAGGAGAACTTGTCGGCCGTAAACTTGCGGCCAGATTGGGTGTTCCTTTTGGAGTAATAGATTTGTCTCTTGCACCGACTCCGGCTGTTGGAGACAGTGTTGCAGGAATTTTTCAGGCAATGGGTCTGGAACATGCAGGTGCCCATGGCACAACTGCTGCCCTTGCAATGCTTAATGATGCAGTTAAAAAAGGCGGAATTATGGCAAGCTCTTATGTTGGCGGTTTGTCAGGCGCCTTTATTCCGGTTTCTGAAGATGCAGGGATGATTGAAGCGGCAGCAAAAGGTTATTTAACTTTTGACAAACTGGAAGCAATGACATCTGTGTGTTCTGTAGGACTTGATATGATTGCAATTCCGGGTGATACACCTGCAGAAACTGTAGCAGGTATTATTGCAGACGAAATGGCTATCGGAATGATTAACAAAAAGACAACTGCTGTTAGAATTATTCCTGTTGTGGGAAAGAATATAGGAGAAGAGGTTATATATGGAGGACTGCTTGGGCAGGCTCCTGTAATGCCGGTAAATAATTTATCTTCTGCAGGATTTGTTTGCAGAGGCGGCAGGATACCGGCACCTATCCATAGTTTAAATAATTAATTACAAAAGATGAAAGTTCGGGGTTAAAGAAATGCCAGAGTCAATTCGTGTATTTGAGAATAGTTTACGGGAATACCTGTTGAATGTTCAGGCGGATTCTTACAATACACAGGTGAAAATACAACATAAGTATAACAATTTGAAAGTTTATATGGATCCTAAAAAATTGTCTACGCCACATTTCTGGGTATCTGTAAATATTTCTGCTGTCTGCTATCAGATTGATCCGCTGGAAAAAATTGACGGCAGCATGGGGTCTGATGAACGTTTTGTTATGATGTGGGCAGGCCGCCCGAATATTAACGGAGAGTTAAAAAAACACTGGGTTTATATAACAAGATCTAATGAACTCTTAACCCAGCAGGTGCAGAATGAGAAAAAAGTAAAAGAAAATATGGAAATTTCAAAAGCAGAACTGAAAGAAGCGGCGGAAGCTGTTACAGGTTCCGGTGTAAAGCGGCGTCTAAAGGCTTTTGAGGCACGAATAAGGATGAAGAGATATGGCAAAAACGCTCAACGAACTCGCGGGTGATCTTAAAGATTTGATTATAGAATTACAATCTGACGCTCATAACAAAGGAAATTTAAGAGTTGAAAGATACAATAACTTAAAACTTTCCATGGATGTATCAATAAACTCCAGCCCGCAGGTAGTCATAAATATAGCTATGTCTGAGGCAATATTTAATGTAAAAACAGGCGAAAAAATTAACGGCAGTCTTGGGCCTGATGAGCGTTATGTTTTAAGATGGCTGAGTAAATCCGGAACTCTTGAGGCACTGCAGGAAGCATGGAGAAACCAGAGGAAAAACGGCGGTAGAGAAAAAGAATAATAGCTATATTATTCTTTTTTACTTTCAATCATTGCTTTTGAGCGTAATTTTCTGTGATAAGTTATAGCAAACCTGTGCGCTTCATCTCTTATTCTCTGGAACAGGAAAAGTGCACTTGAATTTCGCGGTAGAATTACAGGTTTTGACTGTTTAGGCAGGAATACTTCTTCATGTTTTTTTGCAAGACTGACTACATCAATTCCGGTTATACCAAGCCCTTCTATGATTTCCATAACACTTGAAAGCTGGCCTTTGCCGCCGTCAATTATCATCAAATCAGGTTTTTCCCATTTTTTTTCGCCAAGATGTGATAATCTGCGTGTTAAAACTTCTTTCATCGAAAGAAAATCATCGGGTTTTCCTTCTGTTGAGTCTACTTTAAATTTTCTGTATTCTGATTTTTTAGGAACTCCGTTTATGAATGTAACCATTGAAGCGACGGTATTTGTACCTTGAATATGTGAAATATCATAGCATTCCATGCGGTATGGAAAATTTCTGAGATGCAGTTTTTCTGCCAGATAGGAGCCTATTTCGTTAAAATCATCTCGTATTTTGGACATTTTGGTAATTTTTGCATTATCAAGGACTACTTTTGCATTTTTGTCGGCAAGCATCTGGAGTTCTTTGCCTTGTGCTGATTTGCCGTAACTTATTTTTACTTTCTTTTTCGCAAGAATTTCAAGCCATTCTTCATATAATGCTTTTTCGCCTACTGCTTCAAGTTCGTTGGAGACAATTCTATCAGGATATTCAAGTTTAAGAGTGCTGTAGTATTCTTTGAAAAATGTTGCAAAGAATTCTGTTCTGTCATCTTCTTCAACTTCGTAGACAAAATCTTTTTTATCAATAAGTCTTCCTTCCCGAATCATCAGAATTACAATTGCAAAAATTCCGTCTTCTGCCATAAGTGATATTACATCTTCATTAAGTTTTGTATTTTCATAGACTACTTTTTGTTTTTCTAAAGTTTTTGCAAGGTCGTTGTAGCTGTCTCTTAATTTTGCTGCTTTTTCAAATTGCAGTGAGTCAGAGTATTTTTGCATTTGTTCTTTAATTTGTGCCATTAGTTCTGATTGTTTACCGGACAGAAAAAGTTCAGCCTGCTTTACAACAGTTTTATATTCATCGGGAGTTACAAGATTCTGGCATGGAGCCATACAGCGTCCGATATGGTAGTAAAGGCAGGGGCGGTCTTTGAATTTTGGTGATTTGCATTGTTTGAGCGGAAAAATTTTTTTTAAAAAATCAAGAGTAGCATGCATTGCCCTGATATCTGTGTAGGGGCCGTAATATCTGCCTTTTTCCGGGTTTATATTTTTTTTGCGCACAATTGTTATGCGCGGAAAATCTTCATCAGTGATTAGAAAATACGGATATTTTTTGTCATCTTTTAAAAGAACATTGTAACGTGGTTTGTATTTTTTTATTAAATGACTTTCTAATATTAATGCTTCAACTTCCGTATTTGTAATAATATATTCAAGTCTTTCAATCTGCGGAACAAGAACATTAAGTTTAACGCTGTCGTGTTTTCTGTTAAAATAGCTCATTACACGACGTTTTAATATTTTTGCTTTGCCGACATAAATTACCTCACCGTCCTTGTTATAGTAAATATAGCATCCTGGAAGCGAGGGCAGAAGTTTGAGTGTTTGTTTTAATCCGTCATTCATTATTTTTATTATATCATATATTCTTGTATCAGGATTGAAAAAAATGATTGTGTAATTTATAATAAATTATTATGAAGGCTGGATTAAGAAAACTTATATTGCTGTTTTTATTTTTGTTGTGCTTTTTGCAGTGTGCAAATGCCGAAAATGCCCGTCCTCAGTGGAAAGATTTTTGCCCGAAGGGTTTGGAAAATGCAGAATATAAAGAAATTCAGTGGTTTTGGCCAGAGGGAACAAAGTCGACACAGGCGATTTATAATTATTGGGCGCAAAGACGTGTTGAATTTGAAAAAGGACTTGAAGAATGCGATTCCATACAGGGAGGGCTGAATAACAGCTGTTATGAAGAATTACGCAAGCGCCAGCTTTTCGTTACGGATCAGTACAATAAAGATATTCAGCAAAAACAGATAAGCAACCAGGTCTGGCGGGATATTCATGATAAAGGTTCCAGTCCCATTATGATTAATATTTTTATGAAATGAATAACGTGACATGTATTGTTCTATATCACATGTAACAAAATGTAAAGATAAGTTTAAAAAGTCTGGAATCCTTGATATAATGCTCATAGGATAGGATGAACTGCGCCTATAGCAAAAATTTTCGCCTTTTTTGTTTAATAAAATTATAGGGAAAAATAGAAAGGGAAAATTTTATGCCAATAGATAAAATAGCATTTCGCGGTTTAGAACATCCACAACAGTTACCTCAAGCTAAGAAAGACGATGTTTAGAATGCTCCTGATAATGAATTATCCATAGAGGATAAAGAAAAATCCAATGCATCAAAATATATGATAGGCGCAGCAGCATTAGCCGGCGTAATAGCAATTGGCATAATCGGTCATAAAAATAACTGGTGGCGCAAAGCTCAAGATATTGGCGAAGATTTAAGTAAAAAAGGTGTGGACGCAGCTAGTGGCGGCGAACGTAAAGCAGGCCAGACGGCCACGCCCGAAGCAGCTTCTGCGGGTTCAAAAGCTGATGACATTCAAACACCGAAGACGGATGAAAAACCTTCTGTTGAAGCTCCAAAAGTTGAACCGGAAGTAAAAAAGCCGGTTGAAGAACAGAACCCTGTAGAGTCTCCTAAACAGGAGGAAATACCTGTTGAACCGCCTAAACCGGAATTAAAAGGTGTTGATTTGATAAAAAGCAATTTAGAATCTTTGGATCCTAAAATGGGCGAAGAAAAAGTATCAGAGATTTTGCGAGATACAAGTTCTGAAATTAATAAATTACCGAATGATAATGAAAAATTTTCATATTTTGATGATTATTCTTTGATGAGATTGGAAGATTTATTTCAAATCAAAAAAATTGAAGGTGCATCAGGTTATATTGGCAGAGTTTATGTTGGCGATGAAAAAGCTTTGGAATTTCGCCGTACAGCATTTGATTTGTGGACACAAAACGGCGGCGTAACCGAAAAGAAAGCAAAAAGATATTTAAATGACGAATATCATTTTTATGATCATATTCCTGCCGGTCTTAAAATGAGCAGGGAAGAATTTTTGAACATAATTAAGGCTGCAGAGAAAAAGGATTAAATTAAGTATTGGTCCATTTTTTAGGGTCGAATTTTAAATCTTTTACATTCATTTTTAAAGATTTTAGATATGGTTCAAATTTAGCAAGTAGCTGGGTTTTTCGTAAAGTTAATTCCTGTGCGACTATTGCATTTTCGCAGGCAATTATCATAACGCCCCCGCCGAGCATTGAATATGGTTTTGATTTTTTTGCAAATTTTTCTCCTGCGGCTTTATCCCAGAATTTGTAGAGATTGCTGCGTGTGATTGCTTTTTTTATTTCTTTGTTATCGAGTAATTCTTCGATTAAAGATTCTGTTTTTACGAAATCTGTATAGAGAACTTTTTTCACAATCCCTCCACCGCTTACGCGGTCCCCTCCCTTTCCAAGGGAGGTAAAGTTACAATTTTATTTTGAATTAACCTCCACCGCTTGCGTACTCCAACTCACTTTGTCAAGGGAAGTAATGTTTCATTATTTTTTTTGTGATAATATTAAGTAATGGATTATTCTAAGTTAAATGATATCATAAAATCGTCCAAAAACATATTGATAATTTCGCATGTTAACCCTGACGGAGACACATTAGGCTCAATGTGCGGATTGTATTCGGCTATCCTTGAAAATTACAAAAAAAAATGCGATATGCTCGCTATTTCTAAAATTCCCGATGTTTATTCGTTTGTCCCGCATATTTCAGATGTTAAAAATATTGAAGGTGCTGACAAATCACGTGAATATGATCTTGTTATAAATGTTGATGTCGCGTCAATTGAGAGAGTATGTGATGCACAAATTCTTTTTGATAAGGCTAAGTTTACCGTAAATATTGATCACCATAAAACTAACAATGCTTACGGAAATTTGAATTTTATCAACCCTGATGCAAGTTCAACTGGCGAGGTTTTATTTGACTGTTTCAACAAAATGGGCTGGAATGTTAATCTTGATACGGCAGCTTGCTTATATACTGCAATTCTGACAGATACTGGATCTTTCAGGTTTGATAATACAAAACCTTCAACTTTTGATGCTGCCGCAAAACTTGTTGAAATCGGCGTTCAGCCTTCTGATATTTATAAAAAAGTTTATGAATCTGATTCAAAAACACTTGTTATGTTTCAGTCTTACTGTATAAGCAAGGCGAAATTTCTTGATGATGATAAAATAGCTTACACAAGTGTTTATAAAAAAGATATGGAAAAATTTTCGGCTGGTGATGATTGTATGGAAGGATTAACCGAAAAATTGAGGGCAATTGTTACAACGCGTATTGCATTTGTTGCAAAGGAGATGAAATCCGGCGGCACAAAAATTTCAATGCGGAGCAAGTTTGCCGATGTCGCTGAAATTTGCGGAGTATTTGGCGGAGGCGGACATAAATTTGCCGCAGGATGTACAATTAAGGCTCCTGTTGAACAGGCAGTGAAAAAAATGCTTGATGAAATTAAGAAAAGAGAGATATAAGGAGGCTCTCTTTGATGACAAAAGATTGGCAGAAAAATTTTAATTTAAAATTTAAAGGTTTTGTAAGAGGTGTAAAAAGATTAATTATATCCGTTATAAAAAACGATTTCTACGGAATGGCTGCGGAAATGGGTTTTATGATGGTTATAGGAATTTTCCCTTTTATGCTTTTTCTCACTGCTGTTTTCGGGTGGATGGGAAACAAGGCTATGATGGAGCCAATCTTGAGATTTCTCGGAACATTTATGCCTGAACAGGCAATGGATTTGATTATGACAGTCCTTTCAGAAGCGATGATTTTTTCTCATGGACGCTTAATGGCTATAATAGGTTTCTGCGTTACGCTTGTATTATCTACGAATGCTGTTGCTGTTGTTTTAAAGGGTATGAACAGGGCCTATAAAGTTACCGAGACCCGAAATTTTATATATACGCGTGCGTTATCTTTGTTAATGGTGTTTGTAGATACTATGGTAATGTTTTTGAGTATAAACCTTATAGTATTTGGCAAGGCTATTATAAATTTGATGGTAACTCATTTTCACATGTCGGCAGCAGTTGCGATTACGCTTTTGACTTTACGTTGGCCTGTAGCTTTTGCGGCTTTGTATTTAATGGCGTTTTTAAGTTATTATATTCTGCCTGATTTGCGCGGGAATGACAGGTTTAAAAGAAAGAGTGCAATTCCCGGAACATGGTTTTTTGTAACTTTCTGGTTAATCGGTTCGTGGGGGTTTTCGATTTACGTTAACAATTTAAAAACTTACAACATGGTTTACGGAACAATCGGGGCATTTGCTGTTTTAATGGTATGGCTTTATTACACGTCTGTTTTGGTCCTTATCGGCGCGGAGATAAATTCGCAGGTTTATAACCAGTTAGAGAGAAAGGCGCAGGAAATAAGAGATGATTTTGCAAAGCTTTCGGTTATAGAAAAAATTGTTAACAAAGTAGTCAAGAAAACAGAAGACAAATCCGAGGAAAAAAACGAATATAAAACTGATTAACCATAGTTTTAAGTCAAGCGATTGTATGATGCTTTATAAGTTTAATGCATTTATAATTTTTGTAAAAAGAGGATTATCAAATGCTTTTAACAGATCATGTACAGGCAATTATAAAATCGGCAAAATCAATAGTTGTAGCACGTAATTATCCGGAACTTACACCGGAACATTTGATGCTTGCTTTAATGCTTGATCAAAACGATTTGCCGAAGATACTTTTTGAACGTGTCGGAATTGATAATCCTGAAATTGTTGACCGGCTGAATAATTATGTGTCAAAACGCGCCTATTTTGCCCGCGGAAAGTTCTCCGACGTAAGATTGTCTACAGAGACTATTGTTTTGATGAAAGTTGCTCAGGAAGAAGCCGAAAAACATAATGATGAACAGGTAAGCATAGAACATCTAATGCTTGCATTATTCAGAGTTGATAACAGGACTTTAAATCACCTGTGGGAACAGTCCGGGATAAACAGGCTTGAACTTTATGAAAAGATGACCGAAGAGGTTAACAATATTGTTAATGTTGAAGAAACAGTACCTGCGGAAGATGACGAAAGTCCAAAGGATGAAAATTTCAGCAAAAATCAAACGAAATCTTCAATGTCAGTAAAAAAAGAAGAAAAGAAAAATGAAGCTTTAGCCAAATACACTACTGATTTAACCGAACTTGCCAAGAATAATAAACTTGACCCTGTTATAGGAAGAGATGATGAAATCCGCCGTACAATCCAGATATTAAACAGACGCTCTAAAAATAATCCGGTTATAATAGGTGAGCCTGGTGTCGGCAAAACAGCTATAATTGAAGGGCTTGCACAAAGAATTGTATCAGGTGATGTCCCGGAAAGTCTGCGTAATGATAAAATTTTATCTCTAGATCTCGGCGCACTTCTTGCAGGAGCTTCTTACAGGGGAGAATTTGAGGAGCGTTTGAAAGCAGTGCTCAAAGGTATTGAAGAAAAGTCTGATGACCTGATGCTTTTTATCGATGAAATTCATACGATTATGGGTGCCGGATCATCTGAAGGTTCTGCTGATGCCGGTAATCTTTTAAAACCTATGCTTGCAAGAGGCGGAATAAGAGTTATAGGCGCAACAACAATAGATGAATACCGTCAGTACATTGAAAAAGATAAAGCTATGGAGCGTCGTTTTCAGCCTGTTGTTGCAGATGAACCGTCAGAGGAAACAACAATTACAATTTTGCGCGGCCTTAAAGATAAATATGAAGGTTATCATGGTATAAAGATTACTGATAGTGCAATTGTAGCAGCTGTAAAACTTTCAAAACGATATATTGCAGACAGACATCTTCCCGATAAAGCAATAGATTTGCTCGATGAAGCTGCATCTGCCCTCAGAATTGAAATTGATACTATGCCTGAAGAAATTGATGTATTCATACGAGAAAAAATGCAGCTTGAATTGAATAAAAAGGCTCTTGAAAAAGATGAAGCCCCTGATTCGGCGAAAAAACTTGAAAAAATTACAAAAAAAATATCAGATTTGGAATCTAAAATAGATAAACTAAAAGAACAATGGCTGAAAGAAAAGAAATTTATAGATTCTTATGCGGCAGTGAAACGTAATATTGAAAAATTAAAAGCACAGATAGAACTTAATAAAAAAAATCCCACGATGTCAGCCTCGCTTGAAGCAAAATACAGTCAGATGCTTGATATGGAAAATAAATTACGTTCTATTCAGGCGCAGTCAGGTAAAAAACGTCTGCTGAAAGAAGAAGTAGATGAAGATGATATCGCATCCATTGTTGCAAAGTGGACAGGAATTCCCGTAACACGCCTGATGGAAGATGAATCTAAAAAATTAATCGGCATGGAAAAGGTTATGCATGAGCGTGTAATGGGACAGGATGAAGCAGTTACAAAAATTGCAAATGCAATACGTCTTTCGCGTTCCGGTCTGCGCGATCCCAAACGTCCGATAGGGACTTTTCTTTTTCTCGGTCCGACTGGTGTCGGCAAAACCGAACTTGGAAAGACTCTTGCTTATATTCTTTTTAATAATGAAGATGCCCTTGTCCGTATAGATATGTCGGAATTTATGGAAAAGGCGGCAATTTCAAGACTGGTCGGAGCAACAGCAGGTTATGTCGGTTATGAAGAAGGCGGTCAGCTTACAGAAGCAGTCAGACGTAAACCGTATTCTGTTGTTCTTTTTGATGAAGTTGAAAAAGCACACCCTGATATTTTTAACCTGATGCTTCAAATGTTTGATGACGGACGTTTAACAGACGGTCAGGGAAGACTTGTTGACTTTAAAAATACTGTTATCATAATGACAAGCAATCTCGGAAGCGATATTATTCTTGATGAAAAACTTTCTGAAGAAGACAAAAAAGAACAGCTTAATCAAGCATTAAAACAAAAGTTCAAACCGGAATTTTTGAACCGTATTGACGAAATAATAATGTTTAAAGCTCTTACATTAAAAGAACTTACCGGCATTGTTGATATCCAGACAAATTCACTTAAAAAGCGTCTGCTTGATCAGGATATTGAGCTTGATATTACACAGAAGGCAAAAGATTATCTGGCAAATGAAGGCTATGAACCACTGTATGGTGCAAGACCGCTAAAACGTGTCATAAGGCAGCTAGTTGAAATACCTATGTCGATGAAAATTCTTGAAGGTGAATTTGTTAAAGGTGACAAGGTGTCAGTAGATTGTAAGAATAATAATTTAACATTCACAAAGGTTTAATGTTGAAAAATAATTTAATGTAGTATATAATAAAACATGTAGACCAAAAAAGGAGTGGAAGCATGGAAACAGTATTAAGAAATGTAAACATCGGGGGGGGGGCACTTCTAAGCACTCCTGCCAATAGTTTCGGGGTATTCAGCCGTCGTAAAAAGAGCGGATTTACGCTAGCGGAGATGATGGTCGTGATGTTAATCATGAGTATCATTTTGGCGGCCATGGCGCCTGTAATGACAACGCGTAACAAATCAGATTATTCATCACCCTGGCGCTATTCAACGAACGGGTCAGATGCGTATTTTGGCGCTGGCGAACAGCAGGTGGCATTAATCGGGCAGCACGACACAACCGGCGATGATGCCGATACCAAGTTACTCATCAATGTAGCAGACAACAGCACTTTCAGTCATATTTTATTTAAACAGGGTGCATCAATTTTGGGCCGTTTAAGTCTTGACCAAAGAAATAATTTATATTTAAGCAATACCCGTCCGAACGAGAACAGTGAACGTAATACAACCGTAGGCATAGATGCCTTAAAAAATAATACCGAAGGCGACGATAACACTGCGATCGGCTTTAATTCTTTAACATCTAATACAGAAGGTGGCGGTAATGTGGCAATCGGTTCAAACTCAATGCAATCAAATACAACCGGGCACAGTAATACAGCTATCGGCAGGAGTTCTCTATCTGATATGACGAATTCAAGTCATAACAATATTGCAATCGGGAGTTATTCAAACTGGAGGCTACCTGGTGAAGCCAATAGTAGTGGCTGGACGCCAAGAGGCACAATTGCTATCGGCTCATTTTCATCAGCTCAATCAGAGAAATCAATAGCAATAGGTACAGGTACATATTCAAACGAAGTAGTTAACGCAACAACTGCTTTTGGAACGAATTCCATAGCCCTAGGAGCTGCAGCACATGCTGGTTTAAATGCAGCCGGCACCATAGTTGGCACTAATGCGACTGCTATCGGCTTTTCATCTCAAGCACTTAGTAACTATTCAATTGCAATAGGCAGTGAAACACGTGCATCCAGTCAATATTCCGTAGCTATAGGCGATGAATCAGAGACTTATGGATCTTATTCTTTGGCGATAGGTCCCTATTTGGCCAAAGCTTACGGAGCGAATAGCATAGCCATAGGTAGAGAAGCTTTTGCCGGAGTAGAAGATGATGGTGCTATTAATAACGCTATTGC
>CALVEO010000016.1 GCA_944326615.1 Candidatus Gastranaerophilales bacterium
CAATAAATTCGTATATACGTTCTGCGGATGCAAAAAAATTACATTTTTCGTCATATCCTGGTTTTAAATCTATATTTAATACTAAGTTAAAACCCATAGATAATGCAAAAATATATGTTGATAAAAATACAATCTTGAATAAAATAAAACAAGACAATATAAATAAAGCCATATATGAAACAGTAAATTTGTACAGAGAAAAATTGATTCATTATAAAAATAACGAGGAAGAACTTCCTAATATTTGGTTTGTCATAATACCTGAAGAGGTTCATCATTATGGAAGATCTAAAAGTGTAGTTCCTAAAAACGAACGTATAAAATCTAATGTGTTATATACAAAGAAAATGAAATTAAGTGATACACCAGGACAAGTAAAATTTTTCCCAGAAATGAATGAGCAAGCAAAAGTTTATGATTATGGAACAGATTTTAGAAGACAACTTAAAGCTCGATTATTAAAAGAAAAAACCCCAATACAAATTATTCGCGAAACATCCATTGCTCCAAACGATTTCTTAGATTCAAGGAATCAGCCTACTCGTGATGTTCAAGATCCAGCTACAATTGCTTGGAATCTTTCAACTACAATGATGTTTAAAGCAGGATGTAAACCTTGGAAACTTGCTAATATCAGAAAAGGTGTTTGCTATATAGGTTTGGTTTTTAAGAAGCTAGATAAATATAATCGTAGTGGAAATGCCTGCTGTGGAGCACAAATGTTCTTAGATACAGGAGATGGGTTAGTTTTTAAAGGTGCAATTGGTAATTGGTTGGATAAAACTAATAATGAATTCCATTTAACAAAAGACAAAGCAAAAGATTTAATGAAGAATATTCTTGAAGAATATAGAAGAGGGCAAGGCGAATACCCAAAAGAATTATTTATTCATGGACGAACGTATTTTAATACTCTTTTGTATAATATTTAATTGTATATTATAATTATACCATTTACTTGCGAAATCCGTCAATATTAAATCGAATTTTCATTTCTTGAAATTTTACAGAAATTTTGTAATTTTTTTAATATAATTGTGTCCTAATGATACAAGAGGTGTAAATACACTTGATATTATTGACATTAAGAGTAATACTTGACATAGGATGATAAAATGGAATAAATCTTTCTTTCGGGTTTAAATCTACTTTTCTCCGTTTTTTAGTCCACAAACTGAGAATTAGTGCAGATAAAAAATTGAAAAACCGCCTGCTGAGGGCGGTTTTTGGCATGTAATTTTTTATAGAGAATTTTTTTGCTTAAATTTTGCCACTTTTTAAACTTTTTCCATAGAAATTCTCTTTTTGATTTTTTTTGAGGTGCAGATATAATAATTAAAACTGTCAAAAAAAATAAATAAATGGAAATATTATTAATATATTATACTGACTATATTATATTATATAAATATGAATATAATTTTTAAAGTTATTTACAAAGTTATTAATATAATATTTTCAATATTTTTCACTTTAATTATCACATCAATAATATCTAATACAGAATATTTTATGATTAAGGATACCATATTCTTTAGAATTTTATCAATAATAACGTTAGTAAGTCTGTGGCTACCAGTCTTTATACGAACAAATATTTATGTAATATCTATATGCATTTTGATATTTATTGTCTATTTTTTTCTTTATATTTCTCATCCATTATTATAGAACTTATTATTTTTTATAATCAGGCAATAAATCATTCATCAAAATTGAACAATCACAGTAAGGATACTTACGCCCTCTTTCTCTGCCTAACCTATTTGCAACTTGATCTCTTTCTGAATCAGCAATTGCTTCTTCAACTGTTACTTTGTGAGATCTGGCATACATATTGTGCCATTGATCAAATTTTTCTTTCTGGTCACTCAAAAAAATTGTAGATTTTTCACCAATAATACCCATTTCTTGTGTAGCCTCACAATTAGCTTTCGAGTGATAATATTTATCCATTTCAAATTCTCTTAAATGGTATGCATGATACAAAAGTTCTATATAATTTGATATAAAAATTCTAAGTGTATTTAAAAATGCAACAATAGGATTTAGCAAACCCAAAACATCACGCAATAATATTTGCCATTCTGCTCTTTTAGCATACATATATGTATAATCATTATCAACATTATTTTCACAATTAGGTAAATGTTTTCCATATTCTTTACTTAAATCTTCCAGGGTATTGTTTGCATCTTGTATTAAATTCTGTACCCTTAATACATCATTTTCTAAGTCTTGTACATCTATTTCAACTTCAGATAAAAGATTTTCTGTTTCTTTTATATTCCCTTCAATACCACTAATCATAGCTTCAATTTCATTTATTGTATCGCATGGTTCTTCATCATCATTAGAAGTTTGTGGTTTTGGTTCATCCTCCTCAACAACCTTAACTGTACACCTGCAATTCGGGTGAGGGCGTTCAGGCACTTCGTCATAAAAATCAAAAATTTTGCCATCCAAAGCCTTACATTTATCACAAGTATGTTCTCCGTTTTCTGAATGCCATACATATTTATAATAGCTTATTCCGCCTTTCAAAACTGTAGTTTCAATATCAGATTTTTCACCCTCAGCATCATAATCGTTTTCTTTTAATGCGTTATAACGATACAAAGCCTTGCCAAGTTTTTGTAAATTCGTATATTGTTTAAGAATTTTATTTTTATCTTTATTACTGAATACAGGATTAGAATGATTTTTTAATAGATTTTCCTGGCTTGTGGATAAGCTATCAAAAGTTTCTTCCATGTTCTTTTCGCTACGTAATGCCTGTAAAATTTTGTTTTTTAGATTTGCCATTTATATTTCTCCTTTTATTTTGTAAAAAAAGAGTAAGGCAGAAATTTTAATCCTAAAATTATCTTACCTTACTCATTTTTTATAATATTTAATTGTATATTATAATTATATCATCTGTATCCAAAATCCGTCAATATTAAATTAAAGTTTTAATTCAAAATATCTAAAAGTTTTATAAAATTTACTTTATTGATATAAAGGTGACAAATACAGTTGATATTATTGCCATTCAGAGCAATAACATCGGATGATAAAATTGGACAAATCTTTCATATGGATTAAATCTCTTTTTCTACGTTTTTTATTATAAATAATTTCTCCTTTTGGCTATTTAGTAGTTTATAATACTTTGCACAAACTCAGAATCATAATGATTTACAAAGATACTTTCACCTTTGTCCAGACTTCTTAAAGTTTCCATATCTTCATTGGAGAGTTCAAAGTCAAATATTTCAAAGTTTTCTTTCATTCGTTCTTTATGCGTAGATTTTGGAATAACAATGACATTTTCCTGAGTTAAAAATCTCAGTGCAACCTGCGCAACGGTTTTATTGTATTTATCTCCAATTGATTTCAAAACTTCATTGTTAAAGAAATTGTTTTCGCCTCTTGCCATAGGACTCCACGACATAAGCTGCGTATTGTATTTATCCATATATTTACGCAAAGTTCTTTCCGTCTTTTAATTTACACGAAAAACAGCTTCTGCATCCTTTAAAATTAATGTCATAAAGATGAATAATTTCTACTTCTGTTCCATTGTCTTTAGCTCCCTTGACAAAACTTTCGCACATTTGAGCTGTATTCCATTGTTTTCTGGGTGAACCGTTTATCACATATATTTTTTTATTTGTCATCAACAATTTCTCCTTTATAATCTATCGCCTTAACAGTTCCGAGTTTGTGAATATCTTCATCCGTCCGATTGCCGTAGATTGTGATTTTATTCAACTCTGTTTCTATATTGTTAAATTCTTTATCTGTAAGAATAATATCAGCTGCGCTAAGGTTTTCTATTACTCTTTCATCTTTTCTCATACCTGGAATAGGCACAACGTGAGGATATTTATGAAGCATCCATGCTAAAGAAATTTGAGCCGGCGTTATTCCTTTTTTGTCTGCAACTTCGTGCAACAAATCCAAAAGCGGCTGGTTTTTCTCAACATTTTCAGGCGCAAATCTTGTAATTACACGTCTTACATCATCGCCTTTGTATTGAGTATTTTTGTTGTATTTCCCGCTTAAAAATCCGCTTGCCATAGGGGAGAACGCAACAAAACCGATATTTAATTCTTTACATAATGGAATTACATCTTTTTCAAACATGCGCTCCATCATTGAATATTCGCTTTGAATTGCAGTTAGTGGCGTTATTTCGTGGGCTTTTTTAATCTGTTCGGTTGTAGACTGCGACTGTCCCCACGCGCGGATTTTTCCTTCTTTTATAAATTCGCCCATCCAGCCTGCGACTTCTTCAACATTACTGTTTAAAGGCACTCTGTGTTCATAATAAATATCAATGTAATCAGTTTGTAGTCTTTTCAAAGAATCATTTAAAGCATTTGTAACCCCTTTCTTGCTAAGTTTACCCTCCGGAATTTCCTGCCCAGGCTGAAAAACAGGCACAAATTTTGTAGTTAAAATTATTTTATCTCTGAAAGGTTTAACCGCTTTTCCGACAAGCGTTTCGTTTGCAAAAGGGCCATAAGCTTCAGCTGTGTCAAAAAGTATACAGCCTAAATCATAGGCTTTATGCATAAGTCTAATTGATTCTTCCTCTGTCGGTATCGCCCCGTAACCATGAGAAAACCCCATACAGCCGATACCAACAGCAGATACTTCAATATCTCTTAATTTTCTGTATTTCATAATTAATTCTCCTTTATTTCAGGTAAGGCTTAAATATAGACATGAGTTGAACATCGCAAAATCTGTCTGTCCAGTCTAACGGCTCAAATTTTCCGTCTGACATGCACCAGCTTAGCATCATTCCGTAAAGCTCGCTGATTATAATGTGGGTTAATAATTCAATCGGAACATCATTTTTAAGTTCAGCGGAATTTTTTAAAATACTTTCAAGCATTTCGTAATCATAGAACCACTTTTGGCTGTCCATAGTTTCTGGAACATTATTAGGGTCAATAACATTTCTAATCCATTCACGACATACTTGAATCCCGCAAAATTCAACCTGCTCCATGAAACGACAAAAATAATGTCTAAGTTTGTCAAATAATTCAGCGTTTTCCATTGCCGTCAACTCTTCAGCAATTTCACCGAACGGTGTTCTGCTTATTTCCATAACAATATCTTCTTTGCGTTTGAAATAAACATAAAATGTGCCTTTTGCAACTCCAGCTCTTTTTGTAATATCTTCAACATTAATTGCATCAAAGCCTTTTTCTTTAATAAGTTCCAAGCCTGCTGATATAAGTTTTCGTTTCGTTTCAATGGCTGATTTTTGTCTTTTGTTCATAAAATACTCCTGATTATAAACATAGCATAATAAATATATGACTACAAGTCAATGACTTATGGTCATATATGTTCAATTATATATATTAAATCAATTTATGCTTATAAAGCATCATAAACAATACAACATAAGTATTTGCTATTTTTCAAAAATAAGTAAATAATAAAAATATACGAAAGGATTTTGATTTGGAAAATGATAAAGATATACTGCAAAATCTTAAAGATTCAGACTGTTCTGATGAGTTTATAGAAGAATTTTTCAGAATAAAAAAAGCGGGCATAAGCAAACAGCTTATTCAGCTTCTATATAAGCACAAATGCAAGCTTCTTGAACGACTGCATAATTCTCAAAAGAAAATAGATTGTCTGGATTATCTTATCTTTCAAATAAATCAAGCAAACAATTATAAGAATATGACAATACAGCTTGTACAACAAAAGGAGCAAAATTGATAAAAATTATTTCAGATAAAACATTTGATGAAGAACGTTCTTTGTACAATTTAAAAGATGCTGAAGTGTTAAACTGTAAATTTGCAGGAGCGGCAGATGGGGAATCTGTTTTAAAAGAATGCCGCAATTATTCGGTTAAAAATTGTTCGTTTTCACTTAGGTATCCTATGTGGCACGCAAAAAAATTCACATTAAAAAATTCATCAATGGACGATAAAGCGAGAGCACCCCTGTGGTATAGCAAAGACGGTGAAATATCCGGCAGTAATATTCTGGGAATTAAGTGCCTTAGAGAATGTAAAAATATAATAATGAATAATTGCAATATTATCTCACCAGAATTCGGCTGGAAATGTAATGGGATTAAAATTAAAAATTCAACGATTGATTCTATGTATTTTCTATTTGAATCAAAAGATGTTGAGATCGAAAACCTTAATATGTCAGGGAAATATTCATTCCAGTATATGAAAAATCTAAGTATTAAAAATTCAAACCTTGATACCAAAGATGCTTTCTGGCACAGCAAAAATATAGTTGTTGAAAACTCTGTTATAAAAGGCGAGTATCTAGGCTGGTTCAGTGAAAATTTGACATTTATAAACTGTAAAATTATCGGCACACAGCCTCTATGCTATTGCAAAAATTTAAAGTTAATAAACTGTACTATGGAGAAAACTGATTTATCATTTGAATATTCAGACGTTGAAGCAGATATCAAAGGTCATATTGCTTCTGTCAAAAATCCAAAATCAGGTACTATTGTTGCAGACTCTGTAGGTGAAATAATATACAAAGAGTCAATTGTGAAATGTTCCGGCAAAGTATTTATAAGAGAACAAAAACTTTCAGCATAAGGGAAAATAAATGAACAATAATCAAATTGATATAGACAAATTTTATAAATACATGCATGAAGGCAAAATTGTAGAACCAAGTTCCACAATAGCAAACGCTTTTCATAAATTCAGCCAGAACGCTTTAAAAATCACAACAGAACTCAATAATAAATACCACACACCTGAAGAAATTGTTAAATTTTTTTCAAAGATTACAGGCGGTGCTTTATGATAAGAAAAATATTGACGTTATTTTTAGCATTACTGCTTTCGCAAAGTTTTATCTTGGCAGCAGTAAAAAATGAGGATAAAAACATGACAAGAACAGATATTTGTAAAGAAAACTATAAAACACTGTTTAAAGGAGAAGCTCTGGCAAATACGGGCAGTGATCCTGAAATGATGGCAATTTTACAAAAATATATTTTTGGAGAAGTATTTACAATAGGTAATCTTAGTATTAAAACCAGAGAACTTATTACAGTAACATCTCTTGCTGTACAGCAGACATTGCCGCAATTAAAAGCTCACGTAAACGGCGCCCTTAATGCAGGGGTGACGCCGATTGAATTAAGAGAAGCAATTTATCAGCTGGCACCGCTTATCGGTTTTCCAAAAACTTTAAATGCACTTGGTGTATTAAACGAAGTATTTAAAGAAAGAGGAATTGAAACGCCGCTAAAATCAACTTTAACAGTAAAAGAAGAAGAACGCTATGAAAAAGGCTTTGCAATACAAGAACCTTTATACGGAGATGAAATAAAAGTTTCTATGGAAGGTCTGCCTGATAATATGGGGGCTGATGTTGCAAGATTTTTAACAGAAGTCTGTTTCGGTGATTTTTATACAAGAGAAGGCCTTGACTTGAAAACAAGAGAGCTTTTGATAATGAGTGCACTTGTAACAACCGGAAATAACACTGTTACATTAAAAAGCCATATAAAAGGGAATTTAAAAGCAGGAAACACAAAAGAAACAATAACTACCGTAATTATCCAATGTCTGCCTTATGTAGGTTTCCCGAATACTCTGGCAGCATTAAGAACATTAAAAGAAGTTATTAGTGAAGAATAATCTTAAAACAGGGAGCTTTCTCCCTGTTTTTTTATCAAATTTCAACCCCTTGCATCATTTCAATAAGAGTATTTATAGTGTTATCCATACTTACGATATCAGAAGTTCTCTGCTGTAAAAATGCATTAATCTTGGGCATCATCTCTATTGCTGTATCAAGACGCGGGTTAGTACCGGGCTGATACATACCGACATCAATCAAATCTTTGTTCTCCCTGTACAGAGCCATAATTGCGCGCATTTTTCCGGCAGCCTCTCTATGCTCCGGCGTAACAATTGATGACATAAGCCTTGAAATACTGCCGAGGACATCAATTGCAGGATAATGATTCATTTCCGCCACCTTTCTTGATAAGAAAATGTGTCCGTCAACAATACCGCGTACAATATCAACAATAGGATCAGAAATATCATCGCCTTCCATCAACACTGTATATAATGCTGTCACAGAACCTTTAGGACTGTTGCCTGCACGCTCAAGGACCTTTTGAAGCCATGAAAATATTGAAGGCGGATAACCTTTCATTGTTGGCGGCTCCCCGAGAGATAAACCGACTTCACGTCCAGCCATAGCACAGCGTGTAACTGTATCAGTCATCAAAAAAACTTTCTTTCCCTGATCCCTGAAATATTCGCAGACGGCAGTAGCAGTAAGCAAAGCTTTTTGACGGATTAAAGGGGGCTGGTCGCCTGTTGAACAAACCAAAACAGATTTCGCCATACCCTGTTCCCCAAGAGCGTCTTCAACAAACTCTTTAACTTCACGTCCGCGTTCTCCAATCAATGCAACAACATTGACATCAGCATCCGAATTACGGGCAATCATACCGAGCAGTGTGCTTTTTCCGACTCCAGACCCTGCGAATAATCCTAAACGCTGGCCGCATCCCATTGTCATACAGCTATCAATAGCCCTTACACCGGTAGAAAAAACTTCTGTAATAATAGGTCGTTCAAAAGGCCCGGGAGGAGGTCCTTCAACAGGACGCCATTCAGCTCCTGTTGTATCAAGCGGCTTTCCGTCAATAGGTTCTCCCATAGGATTTATAAGACGTCCGAGTAAAAAATCTCCTACAGGAATTATAATAGGCTGTCCGGTTGATGTAACAAGGCTTCCCTGCCCGATGCCTTCACCATCATATAGTAAAAGAAGCTGGGCTGCCTCACCTTTAAAAGCCTGAACTTCTGCCGGTTTTTTACGTCCATCCTTTGTTTCAATGTAACACAAATCCCCGATTTTCAACCCGGGCAGTTTTACTTCAACTGTCAAACCTAAAAGCTTTGAAACTGTGCCTTTAAACCTAAATAGTTCTGTCTCGTTAAGTTTTTCCCGAACTCTTTGCTTTAAATCATCTAACCTGCTGGTATCTAAATCGTCCATACATAATATTATATATATTTATTTAATTATTTCAAATTATTTACATACAAATTACTGAAAAATATAAAAGCGGCTTCGTTCGTCAACGAAACCGCTTTCAAACATTTGACAAAAAACTGCTTATTTTTTATTAACAGCTTCTTTGAATTTTTTACCAGCTGAGAAAGCCGGAACTGTTCTTGCAGGGATTTTAAGTTCCTTGCCGGTTTGAGGGTTACGGCCAATTCTTGCAGCTCTTTTTCTTGATTCAAAAGTACCGAAGCCAACTAATGTAACTTTTTTACCTTTTGAAACTGTTTTTTGAATAGTTTCAATCAAAGCACCCAAAACTTCTGATGCTTCTTTTTGAGTTACGTTAGATTTTTTTGCAATTTCTTGTACTAATTCTTCTTTGTTCATAATAAAACTCCTTCTCTCTTTGTACATTTTAATTATAGCGTAATTTATTTTAAAAGCAAGTATTTTAAAGTTTTTTAACACTTTTTTCCCAATAAAACATACAAACAGAGGAATTTGTATTACAAAAAGTAATAAATTTTTTTTTATTTTGGGCGGAATAAATTAGTTTTTGATATAATATTGTAGGAATTTAAAAACGGGAGTATGAAGGTATTTTCAATATGAAAGAACGAATTCTTTTATTTACCATAGTTTTTGGACTCGGAGTTTTTATCTACATATTTCAAAGTTACTTTAACACTGTGTGGGGACTCGCGTTGTTATGCACATTCATGTTTATTTACGCTTTGTTTATGAACCTTTCGTACAAACTTAAAAAGCGTAAACTTGAAAAATATCCGCAAATTATTAATGAAAACTATAAACCATACGTTACAGTCATGATTCCGGCCCACAACGAAGAAAGTGTAATTTCAAATACTGTTCATAATATTCTAAACATGGATTATGAAAATTTCGATATTATCGTAATTGATGACAGAAGCACTGATAACACAGCATCTGTTATCAAAGATCTTGAAAATAAATATGACAAAGTTACGGCACTTGTAAGACCCACAGATGCATTCCCCGGCAAATCAGCGGTATTAAATGATGCTTTTAAAATTGCAAAAGGAGAAGCTATTCTCGTATTTGACGCTGATGCAACAGTTGAACCTGACTTTCTTTCAAAACTTATACCTTACCTTGAGCCGAAAGATGTCGGAGCTGTTCAGGCAAGAAAAGTTATAAGAAACAAAAACGTAAATCTTCTAACCAGATGCCAGAATAATGAATACACAATGGACACTCATTTTCAGGCCGGCAGAGATTCTATTAAAGGTGCTGTAGAACTCAGAGGTAACGGAGAACTTATTAAACGGCAGGCAATAGAAGACATTGGCGGCTGGAATAATTATACGCTTGTTGACGACCTTGATATGTCAACAAGATTGCATGTAAAAGGCTGGGATATAAGATTTTGTCCTGATGCTGTCGTTTATGAAGAAGGAATTATATATTTAAGACCGCTTTACAGACAGAGAAGACGTTGGCTTGAAGGAACAATAAGAAGATATCTTGAATATGCCGGAGATGTATTGTTTTCTAAAGATATGTCGCTGCGTGCAAGCCTTGATATGACGGCATATATAACCCAATTTATCATGCCCGGGTGGTTTGTAATGGAAATACTTATCCGCGGTTTTAAAGTTCTCGCCAAACAGGCACCGCCGCACATGCTTTATTCATCACTTGTTATTGGCTGTGCTATAGGATTTGGATTTTTCTTTGCGGCAAGATATGCTTTGAGACGTTACGATTACATGCCGAGACTTGATGCGACTTTTGAAGCTTTAGAAACCTCTGTTTATCTTTTTATAATATGGTTCCCGCTTGTATTGTATATATGCTTTAAAATACTTTTCATGAAAAAAGATATGAATTGGGGGAAAACTGCCCATGGACTTGTTCTGGAAGAAGAAGACAGTATTAAAGCATTTATCAAAAAAGAATTGCAAAAAACTAAAGAATACACAAAAGAATATACTGAAAAATACAGAGAAAAACTAAAACAAATACTGGCTGAAAGAACCTCTGAACGGGAATTTAAAAACTACACAAAAACCGGCAAAGAGGATTAAAAAAAAGGAGAAAAATAAAAAATGGCTACAGAAACAATTATTGATGTAAGAAATAAAATTAGATCAGTTCCGGATTTTCCCAAAAAGGGAATAATATTTCGAGATATTACAACTGCACTGAAAGACCCTGAAACATTAAAGGTAATGATAGACTATCTTTGTGCACAATTTAAGGATGTAAAAATAGATTATGTTGCAGGAATAGAAAGCAGGGGCTTTATATTTGGCATGCCTATGGCATATAAACTCAACGCAGGTTTTGTACCTATAAGAAAACCAAATAAATTACCTGCAGAAACATACTCTCAGGAATATTCACTAGAATACGGCACTGACAGAATTGAAGTTCACAAAGATGCTTTTGAACCTGGTGCAAATGTTTTAATAGTGGATGATTTGCTTGCAACCGGCGGAACAGCAGAAGCAGCCTGCAAACTTGTCAAAAAAACAGGTGCCAATTTAGTCGGTATAGCTTTTTTAATTGAACTGACAGATCTTAACGGCAGAGAAAAATTAACAGATTCCCCCAGAACTGTTTCTATGCTGCAATATTAAAAAGGAGAAAAGATGAAAATCCAACAGGTACAAACAAACGCAACACAGCCGGTATTTAAAGGCTACGTAAATAAAAAAGTTATAAAAATTATTAACACAGCCGTTGACAATACCGCCGACTCAATTATAAGAAAAGCAAACCAAAATCGTGAAAAAATTAATCAGGCTGATTTTCTCAATATCAGAGAAAGACGTGATGAAGTTCTGCAAAAATTGGATATATTTACGGAAAAACTTCATAAAAAAACTTCTTTAAACGTCAATATGTTCGGAGATTTAGTCTTTGAAAACTCTAAACTCGGCAGACAAAACAGACTTTTATATATGAATGCCCCTTATATAACTGATGATATAGATAAGCTGGGTATGCAACACATAGATAAACTTAATAATTTCGCGGATACATTACTTGCTCAGCCCAATGCTGACAAAATTGACAAAGAATTATTTCATTTATTTGCCGAAAGAAAGTCGCAAACGGCAAAAAATACATCATTATTAGGAAAATTAAATATTTGGCTTACTGCTAAAAAACTTAACAGATTAGCAAAAGAATTCGGCGCAGAATCAGGATGGTATGAAAAATTAAATAAAATACACCGTCAGACAATTATAGATAAACAGCGAAATCAGGAAAATATAAAAATTGCAAAAGACATATTGACTAAATAATCAACCGGCATTTATCTGCTGTAAATATATTCTTTTGTAACCGGCGTATTTTGCGGCACATAATTTTTCAAATATTCCACTGCTTCCAAAGGCGTTGAAGCTACAAAAAAGAGTGCGCGTGCATTTTTGGATGCAAACTTCTTTTCAATTACTTCATCAAAAAATTCGATTAATTTATCATAAAAATTGTTCGTGTTTAAAATTACTACAGGTTTGTTGTTATAGCCTAGCTGTTTTTGGACAATCATTTCAGATAACTCTTCAAGAGTGCCAAATCCGCCGGGAAGTGCAACAACAGCATCCGAGATTTCATCCATTTTTGCTTTTCTGCTTCGCATACATGGAGTAATATGAAGCTCAACACATTCATCAGTGTTAACTCCCATATTATGCAATTTTTCAGGCATAACACCGATTATTTGCCCGCCGTTTTCTTTAACTTTTTTAGCACAAGCCCACATAAGCCCCAGTGAGCTTCCGCCGTAAACCATGTCAAATCCGGCTTTGCCAAGTAAATTCCCAAACTCTTCTGCCGCATCATAAAAAGATTTATCCAGATAATTACAGGAAGATGCAAATACACAAACACGTTTTATATCAGTCATCAAATCCTCCGCCTATTTTGTAATAATATGAACAGTCTACTCCCGTTCCTGATGACGAACAGTCTTTTCGTAAATCTTCCATATTCTTATCAAAACCGAAAGGTTCTATTTTACCGCCGTCATAAATATTTATCCCGAAAATATCTTTTCCCCATCTGTTCGGCGGTAAAAGACCGTTTATATCAAACATCATCAAAAACCAGATATCAGATGATTTGTCTGTTTTAATATCTTTAAACCCTATAATGGTATTGTTTTCGGCAAAATAAAAATCATTAAAATAATAAGTTTGTCCTTTATAAACGCGGGCGCCGTTCATATAGCGCGGTTTATAATGTTTTATTGGATAATTTTCCGTATTCACACGCAGATATGGTTTTACAACTGTCAACAAAAGCTCTTCTCTCTCCTGAGAAGTTTTGGCTTTGTTCATGCTTTTTATCATATCATCCGTTATATGAGCATTTATAACCGAAAACATATATTCTACACGGTTTAATTTTTCGTTCCATTTAGAAATAAAATTTGCCTGCCTTGTATTTTCTATAGAAAACGGCATTATAAGCAAAATAACTCCGAACATTACAAACAGAGCTATAGAATATTCAAGTTTCCAACGATTTTTTCCTGCCATAAAAAGCCTCTATGCCATATCAATACGTTTCTTTTCTTCAATTAATTTGTCGTAAACCCATTCCGGCACGAAATTTTTCCCGAGAATAATCTGACCGTTCATAATATTGGGTGCATGGAAATCCGAGCCGCCTGTTACAATAAGCCCGAGTTCTTCTGCCATTGATGAAAAATATTCAACACATGCCGGAGTGTGTTTTCTATGGTAAGCTTCAATACCTCTCAAACCGTACTGCATAAGTTCTTTAATCAAACTTTCCGCAATATCCAGATCATGAGGGTGAGCTATTACAGGAACACCGCCTGCATCATAAATAATTTCAACAGCATCTTGAGGTGTTACTGTTTTTCTTTGAACATAAACAGGAGAATCATCATGGATATATTTTGAATATGCTTCCATAACACTTGTTGTACCGCCTGCATTTGTAATAGCTTTTGCAATATGCGGACGGCCTATACTTCCGCCTTCTGCAACCTGTTTTTTTATGTCATCAAATTTTATTCTTATTCCTTCTTTTTTTGCAAGCAGGCTCAGTATTTCTTTTGTCTGTCTAACACGCGCCTGCTGCTGGACTTTTAACAATTCCTGAAAATCATTATCAGTTACATCCATAAAGTAGCCTAAAATATGAACTTCGTAGTTTTTATAAAGTGTATTAACTTCAATACCCTGAATAATTTCCAGTTTATCTTCTTTATTCTGTTCTTTTAAATAGTCTTTTGCAACCTTATACGACAAAACGTTATCGTGATCAGTCAAAGCAATTGCCTGCAGACCAACATCAATTGCGGTATCGACAATCTTTTCAGGCGAAAAAACACCGTCTGAGTAGAATGTATGAATATGCAAATCACTTTTCATTTTCCTCTTCCTTTTTACTCTTATCTGTATAACAAAAAACTCTTTTTATAGCTACAGTATGCCCGCTTGTTGAATTAATTTCCACTTCAACAGCATTTATTTGGACGACATTACTGTCCGCTACATCGTATCGCTCAGGAACCACAGTTGTAAAACGGTTAAGAGAAGTTTTATAATCCATTCCGATAACACTTTCCGCCGCACCGCAAAAACCGGCATCAGTAATATACCCCATATTGTTAATAATCTGTTCATCAGCAGTCTGTACATGTGTATGAGTTCCGAAAAATGCACTGACGCCAAGTTCTGAGCAAAACCTTCCGAAACATATTTTTTCCGCGGTAGCTTCTGCATGAAAATCTACAATTACAACAGGAGTAATTGATTTTAAACGTTCAATTTCATCTTTTACAACAGTCCACTGGGATTCGACAGGCGACATAAACACCCTGCCCAGAACATTGATAACCCCGATTTTTACGCCGTTTTCTGTTTCAAAAACGCGGCTTCCGCATCCCGGAGTATTAGCAGGGTAATTAAAAGGTCTGATTAATTTATCAGCCCCATCGATGTAGTTAAAAATTTCTTTTTTATCCCAGATATGGTTGCCTGATGTCATACAATCAATGCCATATTCGAATAATTCGTTATAATTTTTTTCTGTAAGTCCGAAACCATGAGATGCATTTTCAACATTAGCGACTATAAAATCATATACCTGCTTCTCGACTTGTGCAAGACTGTCAGAGTGAATGGCAGCCAAAAAATCCCGTACGGCAAATCTTCCCGGTCTGCCGACCAGATCACCGAAAAATAAAACTTTTATATTTTTATCATCAACTGTCATTTACACCTCTGTAGTGAAGTGTGAAATGTGAAGAGTGGCTTTTAGTTCTTTCTTCACACTTCACTGTTCACTTTTACACTTATTTCGCTATTTCTGTTGTTCTGAACTCTCTTACTACCGTAACTCTGATTTGTCCGGGGTAATCAAGTTCGTCTTCAATACGCTTTGCAACATCTCTTGCAAGTTTTTGCGATGCCAGATCATCAAACCTCTCAGATTCAACAATAATTCTGACCTCGCGTCCTGCTTGAACCGCAAATGACTGTTTTATTCCTTCGTAACTGTTAACGATTTCTTCAATCTTTTGCAGACGTTTAATATAAATTTCCAGCGTGTCTCGTCTTGCACCCGGTCTGCCTGCAGAAATCGCATCTGCGACTTTGACAAGAACTGCTTCAATCGTGTTTGCAACAACATCGTCATGGTGGGCTTCTATTGCATGAATTACTTCAGGACGTTCACCGTATCTTGATGCAAGTTCAACCCCTAGCTGAATATGTGTGCCTTCCTGAGTCTGGTCAACAGCTTTACCTATATCATGCAAAAGTCCTGCACGTTTTGCAATTTTTTCATTCGCGCCGATTTCTGCAGCAAGCATGCCGGCAATATGCCCTACTTCAAGAGAATGCTTCAAAACATTCTGCCCGTAGCTTGTTCTGTAATAAAGACGCCCGAGAGTTTTTATAAGCTCTTTATTCAAGCCCATAACACCCATTTCAAGAGCAGCATTTTCGCCTTCTTCCCAGATTTTTTTATCAATTTCGTCCTGCGCCTTTTCAACCATTTCTTCAATTCTTACAGGATGAATACGCCCGTCTACAATAAGTTTTTCAAGCGCCAGTTTAGCAATTTCGCGTCTTACCGGGTCAAAACTTGATAATACAACGGCTTCAGGTGTATCATCAATAATCAAATCAACACCTGTCAAAGTCTCTAAAGCCCTGATGTTACGTCCTTCACGTCCGATTATACGTCCTTTCATTTCATCATTAGGCAAAGCAACAACAGAAACTGTTGTTTCAACTACCTGCTCTATCATACATCTTTGCATTGTTGTTGATAAAATTTCTTTTGCTTTTTCTAAAGAAATTTCTTTAATTTTAGCCTCGTTTTCGCGGATTAACTGCATCTGCTCCTGCGCCAGATCATGTTTAAGCTGGTCAAGAAGCATATTTTTAGCATCTTCTGCAGACATGCCAGAAATTCTCTCAAGTTCGGTTGTCTGTTTTTGAACAATTTCTGCAAGATAATCTTCTTTTTCAAGTAATTCATCTAACTTTCTTTGTGCCTGCAAGTCTTTTTCAGTATATTCCTGAATTTTATCTTCAAGCATATCTTCACGTTTTGCTAATTTCTGTTCCTGCCTTGCAAGCTCTTGACGTCTCTCTCTTTCTTCTTCATTAAGTTTTTCTCTGTCATCCTGCAATTCTTCAATTGCTTTAATTTTTGCTTCTTTAAGAAGCAGCTTTTCTTTTTCCTCCAATGCTTTCCTGTCTTTTTCAACGGATTGAAGCACAGATTTAGTTTTACTCTGCTGGACAAACAGCACAGCAATTAATGCTATTACCGCAATAATCGCAATAATCAATAAAAAGTCCATAAAGTTTTATACCTTATCCTTTTCTATTTTTTAATAATACACGCAATGCCCGATACATATAACCTATCGAGCCTTAAACTATTTAATTATTTAAATAAATTTTATTGCATATATTTCCAAAAAATATTTACCTACTACATCTGTCAATATGATAGCATGAGAAATAGTTTTTGTATAGTATTAATTTAAAAATTGATACATATTAAAAATGATTTACAATTATAACTTAAAATGTTATATTACAATAGTAAAAAGGAGAGAGATATGAAAATTAAAGTTTCACAAGACGTAAAAAATACTCCTGCAGAAGTTATTGTCATAAACAAATTTGAAGGTGAAAAAACTTCTCAGGAGCTTGCCAATACTTATGCCGTTGATAAAGACCATTTTGAAGGCAAGTTCGGCACAACATATTTATTGCATACTTTAGGACAAATTCCTGCCGGCAAAATCCTTGTTATAGGTTTCGGCAAAAAAGAAGAATTTGACCACAACAAAATGAGAGAAGCTGTTGCTAAAGCTGTTAAAAAGCTTCAGCAGATTAAGGCAAAAAATGCTGTATTTGATTTTGATGTAAACGCAGATTACGGAAAATCTGCTGCAATCGGAGCAATGATTGCAGATTACGCATACGACAAATATAAATCCGAAAAAGCACATCATCTTGATGAAGTTACATTCGCAAGATTTTCTGAAAGCGATGTTCAGGAAGGAATTGTATTCGGCGAAGCAATGAAATTCACAAGAGATCTTGCAAATACTCCTGCACAAATTGCAACACCTTCAAAACTCGCTGAAATCGCTAAAAGTTTGGAAGGTATTGAAACAAAAGTATTTGATAAAGATGAAATCGAAAGAATGGGGATGGGCGCTTATTTGGCAGTAGGACAGGGAAGCGTACAGCCGCCAAAATTCATACACATGAAATACACAGGCAAAAACGTTAAGAAAAAAATTGCCCTTATCGGAAAAGGCATCTGCTTTGATTCAGGCGGACTTGATATTAAACCGCCATCATCAATGCTTACAATGAAAGATGATATGTCAGGCGCAGCATGTATTTTAGGTGTAATGAGAGCTTTAACAGAACTTAAACCGGATATGGAAGTACATGGGATTATTGCAGCCTGCG
Organism: Candidatus Gastranaerophilales bacterium; assembly: GCA_944326615.1. GTDB lineage: Bacteria > Cyanobacteriota > Vampirovibrionia > Gastranaerophilales > Gastranaerophilaceae > Stercorousia. The sequence continues at coordinate 18,021 of CALVEO010000016.1, forward strand.
AAAATATGCCGTCAGGTTCATCTTACAAACCCGGTGATATCCTAACTGCCAAAAACGGAAAAACAATTGAAGTAGATAACACCGATGCAGAAGGAAGATTAACCCTTGCAGATGCACTATGTTATGCGTGCGAACTCGGTGTTGATGAAGTTATAGATATAGCAACCCTTACAGGTGCGTGCATGGTAGCTCTGGGAACAGTTGCATCAGGTATTATGGGTAACGATGAACAAATGATAGAAAGATTAATCCAGACAGCAAAAGATTCAGGAGAAACATACTGGCAGCTTCCGATGTTCAAAGAATATATGGACAGCCTGAAATCCGACATTGCAGATATGAAAAACACAGGATCGCGCTACGGCGGAGCTTCAACTGCCGGATTATTCTTACAGGAATTTGTAAAAGATACAAAATGGTGCCACATAGATATTGCAGGAACCGCCTATCTTGAAAAACCGCAGAAAGAATTTATAGCAGGTGCTACAGGCGCAGGTGTCAGAACTCTTTTGAACTATGTAACGGGAAAATGATGATAGGAAGATAAGCTTGTTTTCTTTGAATCAGTCTAAATGAAATTTTCACAATATTAATAGGTCGGGCTAAAGCCCGACCTATGTATTTAATATATTAACCAATTGTTTTAATGGAATACCTAATTCCTTGACGCATGAAGTCCAATTATTTACATAAGCGTAATACATTGATTATAACAGGATTTCAGCTATTTAAAAATCCATATTTACATTTCGTTACATATAAAAATTTTAATATTTTTATGTTCGTGAATGAGATATAATTTTGCTTATCATTAAATTATTTAAATGATTAAACAAGAAAAATTCGACATATTTAAACAGGCCTTATCCAGAGCATTTGCCAAATTGGCAGCAGGGACTTCTGCAACAACAGTTGCATCATCATACGATATTTCACCAGCTATTATAAGTGGAATTCGCAACGGAAAAAAAGATCCGCAGATGTCAACTTTTTACAGAATAGCGGAAGCGTATGACAAAGATCCTGCAGAATTTACAGCAATGGTATTTGCGGAGCTGCCAAAAGGTTTTATGTTTGCAGACGAATAAAACTACTTTTCAAAATACCTTTCTAAACTGTCTGCAATAGCCTTAGCATACTGTTTTTGGAATTCGGGATTTATCAAATTCGCATTATCTTCCGGATTAATAAGGTATGACACCTCTATTAGAATGCTCAAAGCGTTTGTATTACGTACGACTGCAAGACTTCCCTGCCTTACTTTATCATTAGGTACGCCGATTTCCGAGGTAACTGTGTCCATAATTATATCTGCAAGAGGTTTGGCTTGCGGGTAGTAGTAATAAATACTTGTTCCACGTATTTTATTAGGATCTGCACCGTCAGGTAATGCGTTTGCGTGAATACTCAAGAATACAACGGCATCCCCGTAATTTGCAATTTCCACTCTGTCTTTGAGGCTTACATAGTTATCACCTGAACGTGTCATAATCACATGTGCACCGCGTTTTTTAAGCTCTGATTGCACATTTTTGGCAATAGAAAGATTTATATCTTTTTCTTTATCCCCGAGACAGCCGATACCGCCGGCTTCATCTCCTCCATGTCCTGCATCTATTGCAATTCTGATATTATGCAGAGGGCGCCATGAATTTGTAATTACCGGCTTTCTAATTTTCAATATAAAATCATTTCCCTGATATTCACCGCTGTAGCCAAGTAACTTGCGGCCGCTCAGAACATCTTTTACCGGAAAATCAAATGTATAAATATTATTTTCCTCATCTTTCATATTGTAAAACTTCATTATAAAAGGATCACCCTCAATCATCTCAAAAGGTACTCTTTTACTCAGATGAAAAACAAATGTAAAATAATCCTTTCCGTCAATATATTCATAACCGCTCAATTGAGCTAATTCAAAATTATTTGAACTTTCTGATTTTACATTAGTTTTCGAAATCCAGCCATACTTATCTTTGCCGAGCACAATGCGGTAAAATCCGTCCTTTTCACCATCAGCCTGCAATTTAATATCTCTTTGCAGGTGCGCAATTCTGTTAACACCTGCATCAACAGGAGAAGAACGCAAAGGAGCTTCATCAACAGTTACCGAGACTGTTTTCATTGAACTATACTGAGAAAACACTCTTGGTGTAAACCCTGACGATTTTATAACCGGTTTTGTAATAACAAAAATCTCTCTTTGCTCACCTGACTGCAGTATAAAAGTATTTGAACCGTTATTCAAAGGCACAACATAAGCAAATGCACCTGTTGGATGCAAAGGTACATTCTGACCGTTAATCTTTAAAGGCGCATTAGATGAACCTACAAAAAATGTAGATTTTGCATTGATTATCACATCATTTTGCTTTGGATAAACAACATCAAATGCAAAAGCCTGACTGCCTAATAATACCAACCCCGTTAATAAAAGTAATTTTTTCATAACAATATTATACAACAAAGTTAAAATTATTTAATATTTAAATATTTTACTATTCCTTATGCTAAAATAAAAAAAGAGGGATATGTTTTGAGAGAAAGATTACGAAAAAGAGAGCCGGAAAACGAAACTGAAAAACGCAGCAAAACACTTGATAAAATAGTGGGATTTCTGCATATATTTTTTGCTGGATTTATGACCCTGCTCATAATATATCTGTTTTTTATAATGGTTATAGATGTCGGCAAATACAGAGCACGCGCAAAAAGCCAGAGAGTCGGAAGAATTTTTTCAATGCGGGGAGACATTTTTGACAGAAACGGGATAAAACTGGCAACAGATAAAGTATACTCAGATGTTTACGCACACCCGGCAGATTATGACCATTCTCCAGAAGAACTGGCAAAACTTCTTGCACCTCTTTTAAAAATGTCTAAAGATGACCTGTTACAAAAATTGAAAAAACCGGGTCCAGTAATTACCCTGAAAAAAGATATAGATAGAACAACAGCCAAACAAATAGCCAAACTTCATCTAAGGGAAATCAGTTTAGGCAAGAAAAACACAAGAGAATACCCGCAAGGAACTCTTGCAGCACATGTCTTAGGCTATTACAATTTTGACGCAGATATTGCAAACGGAGTTGAATACACTGCAAAAGACAGACTGGAACACATCATAAACACTGTAAAATACCAGAAAACCCGCGATGGTAAAATTATATATGATTTTACGACAGATCCTGTTGCAACAACAACAAATCCTAAAGGCGAGAATGTAACATTAACCATTGATGCGGCAATTCAACACGTATGCGAAAAAGAAATAGAAAAAATGGTTAAAGAAAAAGAAGCTCTGCGTGGAACTGTTCTTGTAATGAATCCAAAAAACGGAGAAATTTTAGCATACGCTGTTTATCCGACATTCGACCCTAATAATTACAAAAAAGCAACACCGCAGCAGCTAAAAAACTGGACTCTGACAGATGTATTCCCGCCGGGGTCAACCTTTAAAACCATTACCGTTGCAAGTGCAATGGATTTAGGAAAAATAAATGAACATTCCACAGTTCTCGATACCGGTAAAACAACAATCGGCAAATGGGAAATTAAAAACTATGATTACGATGTTCACCCTTATCCGGGAAATATAACCCTTGAATACTTATTTGAACATTCAAGCAATATAGGTTCGATTAACATTGCCAAAACAATGAGCCCAATGGAATTTTACGGGGCGTTAAAAAAATTCGGTTTTGGCGCAAAAACCGGTATAGATCTTCCCGGAGAATCATCAGGACTTCTTCCGTACTGGACATACTGGGATCAGGGAATTCATGCAACAATGTCTTACGGATACGGCACATCTGTTACGGCAATTCAGATGATTTCAGCAGTTCAGGCGCTTGCAAACAACGGGGTTAAAGTTACTCCGCACGTTATAAAGTATTCTCAGGAAGAATACGATAACAAAATTCATCACACACAGGTTGTAAAACCAGAAACCGCACAGGCAATTACAAGACTGCTTGCCGCAGCAATAAATAACGGGCGTACTATTGTAAAAATGGATAAGTACAATGTTGCGGCAAAAACCGGGACTTCAAGAAAACCTAAAGAAGGCGGTTCCGGCTACACACCCTATATGTATACATCAACAATAGGCTATTTCCCGGCATCAGATCCTCAGGTATTGATATATGTTATGGTAGACAGTGCTAAAGTCGGAGCGATCTGGGGAAATACCGTTGCAGGACCAGTTTTCCACGAAGTTGCAACACAGGTCGCGAGAATTATGAATATTAAACCCGATAAAATTACCCCGAAACAAAAGAAACAAACAAAGGAGATATAAATGAAACTTGATGAACTTATTGAATATTTAGACTATAAAGATTTGATAAACTTTAAAAATATAGATATAACAGGAATTTCTTACAATTCTAAAACAACCAAAAAAGGCGACATATTTGTATGCTTAGTCGGTGAACATACAGACGGACACGAATTTGCCCCCAATGCAATTGAAAATGGAGCAGCAGCACTTCTTGTCGAAAGAAAAGTTGATGGCACAAAAGTTCCGCAGGTTGTAGTATCTTCAACCCGTCATAAAATCGCAGATATCGCGGACAGATTTTATTCAAGTCCATCCAAAGGCATAAACCTTATAGGTGTAACCGGTACAAACGGCAAAACAACAGTAACACATTTAATCCAGAAGATATTCGAAGAAAACGGACAAAAATGCGCACTTATTGGTACACTAGGTTACAAATTATCATCAAACGGGGAATACAGAGACGCTAAACACACAACCCCGCAGGCTCCTGAATTGCAGGCAACATTGAGAATGATTAAAGATGTTGAAAAAATTGATAACGTAGTTATGGAAGTAAGTTCTCACGCACTTGATCAAAACAGAGTCGGAGGCTGCAGATTTAACGGAGCAGTATTTACAAATCTTACCCAAGATCATTTGGACTATCATATTACAATGGAAAACTACTTCAAAGCAAAAGCTCTTTTGTTTGAGCACCTGACAGAAGGAGATTTTGCAGTAATTAATGCCGATGATGAATATGGAGACAGATTTATAAGCGTTGTACCGGATGGCGTCAGAGTTTATACATACGGTGTAAAACAGCAAAGCGATGTTATGGCTAAAAATATTAACTTTTCGCTTAACGGAGCCGAATTTATTTTAGTAACCGGCGACCACATAAAACCTAACGGAGCAAAAGAATACAAAGTTAATCTTCACATGAACGGAATGTTCAGTGTTTATAATGTGCTGGCAGGCATAACTACAGCTCTTGCATCAGGAATTGACATAGAAATAGCATTAAAAGCGCTTCAAAATGTCAAAGGCGTTGCCGGAAGATTTGAAGTTGTAGTAAAAAAACCTCTGGTTATTGTTGATTACGCACACACACCTGACGGATTAGAAAATGTTTTAAAATCCGCAAGAGAAATAACTCCCGAAGACGGTAAACTTATATGCCTTTTCGGCTGCGGCGGAGACAGAGATGCTACCAAACGTCCGAAAATGGGGGCTATTGCAGAAAGGCTTGCGGATAAAATAGTAATAACAAGCGATAACCCGAGATCTGAAGATCCGCAGACTATAATAACAGATATTATTGCAGGTTTAAAATCCGTTAACACAGAAAGCGTAATTGTAGAACCCGATAGAGGCTCTGCTATAGCTCTTTTGAAAACAATTGCAAATAATAACGATGTAGTAGTTATTGCAGGCAAAGGTCATGAGGATTACCAGATACTAAAAGACAAAACAATCCACTTTGATGACAGAGAAGAAGCACGAAAAGTATTTGAAGGAAGCGTTATATAGAGAATACCCTCCCCTTGAGGGAGGGTCGAAATCTATGATTTCGGGGAGGGGTATTGAAAACTAAATTATTAATAGAACAACATTTTCATGGATGTTTTGGTATTGATTTTAATACGGCAACAGTTGATGAAGTACTATATCTTTCTAAAGAAATCTTAAAATATGGTATCGGTGGAATTTTCCCGACACTTGTAACAGATTCTGTCGAAAATACAAAACATGCAATTTCCGTAATCAAAGAAGCATCAAAACGCCAGACACCCGATATGGCAAAAATCTTGGGCGTTCATCTTGAAGGAATATTTCTTAATCCTGAGAAAAAGGGCATTCATAATTCTGAATATTTTTTAAAACCCACAATAGAAAATTACAAATTAATTGAAGATGATTTCATAAAAATTGTTACTCTTGCACCTGAACTATGTTCAGACACCCTACCTTTGAGTGAGGGTCGAAATCTATCTGATTTCGGGGAGGGATTAATTAATTACCTCCGCTTGAAAAACATTAAAATACAGGCAGGGCACTGTATTGGCGGAGATTTAACAGGCTGCACAGGCGCAACACATCTTTTCAACGCAATGTCAGGAGTTACACATAGGGGCAGCTCAACTGCACTTTCAGGGCTTGTGAATGATTATATTTATACTGAAATTATTGCAGATGGAATTCATGTATCTGATGAAGCTTTAAAATTGACTTTCAAAGCAAAACCTTCAGATAAAGTAATACTTATCAGTGATTGCCTGCCGATAACTAAAAGTGAATTGAAATCAATGATTTTTGCCGGAGAAAAAGTTTATTACGACGGCACAAAAGCGACTTCAAAAGAGGGAACGCTTGCAGGGAGTACAACATTACTGCCAGATATTATAAAACGTCTTGCAAAACAAAATATGTTTAACCCTGAATACATCAACAATCCTTACAAATACCATAATATAGATTTGCAAGGATATGTTGAATGGGATAATGAGTGGAATATAGCTGAAATCACCAGGGATAATCAGACTTTATTTCCCAGCCGTCAGCCATAATTAATGCCGCACACCAGCGTCCTCGGGCAGCTTTATTACAAGCATATAACCCATTACCTGTAAGAATATCTCTGTCCAAATTTGAGCCGAAATTGCTATTTGTATCTTCTTGCGAACCATCAGCAGAGTAATTATGATTATTATAGCCCCAGGGACGAAGACCATCTTTTGGACTCAAAGAAAAATGAAATACATCTCTTCCAACTTTATTAGGCCTTGCTTCACCATTAATATCAACAATTATTGTAAAAGTATATAATTCCCCTGCATTATGATAAAACAACTTGGCACCGTTATTCAGTATTCCGATATAACTTGTATTTACAACTTCTTTAAAATTTCCTGTTATCTTTTCTCCGTTTAGCCAGTAATAATCAATATTGTCATCATTAACTTTGGTATTAATAAAAGTTAAATATTTACTAAAATACTTATAAAAAAAATCCTGACTATTTAGTGAAAAATCCCAGTATTCCAATTCTCCATTATCAACTTCCGACAATTGAACTGCCTGAGCGAGCAAAGAATAAGTAGCTTTTAGTTTTACTACAGTCTGTTGTTTTTGATAATTAGTTATTAAAGAAGGCATAGTCATTGAAGCGACCACCCCGATAATTCCTAAGGTGATCAACACCTCCGCTAATGTAAACGCGCAGCGTTTACAAGGTGAATAAGAGAATAAGTGAATAGGTGAATAAGTTCGTTTCGAGGAATTAGTGTCATGCTGAACTTGTTTCAGCATCTTATAATTACTTACTTCCTCTCCTGTGGGAGAGGGTTGGGGTGAGGGCTGATTATTATATATAATTTGATTGTAGTTACTTATTCCTTCTCCCCTATGCGGCAGCGTAGCCGCTGCACCCGACTCCTGTGTTTTGCATAAATTTTTTACGATACTTCCTGCTAACTTAGTGCCATAGTATCCTAGCATCCGAATAAAAACCTGCCATATATTGACACCATCTCCAAAAAAGGCAAGAAATTGAATATTAAGACCTGTCATCGCGCATATGTTGCGCGATCTTTTTAGGACAAATTCCAGATTGCGCAATAAATGCGCAATGACATTACTGTAAACGACTTGGTTTCCTGACTTCCTGCCCTCTGCTAGCTGGGAGTGCCCCCCCCCCGATTAACATTGCTTAATAATTTTTGCATATTTTGCTCCTTTCACTAATTCCAAATTCTTATAATTTTATATTAACATATATCCTTATCATTTTCAAGATATTGATGTATAATTATCTTATGAAAAGCGACAGTATTAAAAAAGGAATAGCCAGAACCCCGCATCGCGGGCTTTTAATGGCAACGGGCGTAAGCAAAAAAAATATAAATGCGCCTTTTATCGGAATTGCAAGTTCTTTTTCGGATTTAGTTCCGGGACATATCTCAATGCGGGATTTGGAACGGCAGATAGAAAAAGGGATTCATACAGGAGGCGGTCAGGCCTTTGTTTTCGGAGTTCCAGCAGTTTGTGACGGAATAGCTATGGGGCACAGCGGCATGAGATATTCACTGCCTTCACGTGATTTAATTGCCGACTGCATAGAAACTGTTGCACAGGCGCATCAGCTTGACGGAATCGTGTTGCTTTCTAACTGCGACAAAATCACACCCGGAATGCTAATCGGCGCATTGCGCTTAAATATTCCGGCAATTCTTGTAACAGCAGGTCCTATGCTTGACGGAGAATGCAGAGGACATCACAAATTAACAATGGTCACAGGCTCTTTTGAAGCTGTCGGGAAATTCCGCAACGGCGAAATTTCAGAAGAAGAACTTTTAGCGCTTGAAGAAGAGTCCTGCCCATCAGCAGGCGCATGTCAGGGGATGTATACGGCTAATACCATGGCATGTCTTGCAGAAGTTATGGGAATGAGCCTTCCTTACTGCGCATCTTCATCCGCTGTTTCTTCTAAAAAAAGAAGAATTGCCTTTGATAGCGGAATACAGATTGTTGAACTTGTAAAACAAAATATTAAACCATCTGATATTATAACAAGAGAAAGTTTGCAAAACGCGATAACAGCAGATTTAGCTCTCGGCGGCTCTACAAACACATTTTTGCATATTCTTGCAATTGCAAATGCCGGCAGAATAAATATAACTCTTGATGATTTTGAAAAATTAAGCAAAAATATCCATCAAATTGTAAAAATTAATCCTTCATCATTGCTTACTATGGCAGACTTTCATAATGCAGGCGGTGTTCCTGCTGTTATAAAATCATTAAACACAAATCCCTCGCCCCTTGAGGGAGAGGAAGCAGTTGTACGAGCAAAACGAGATACAAATGCTGGTGAAGGGTTACTGAAAAATTCAATAACAGTATCAGGCTTAACGATTACTGAAATCGCACAACACGCCTATAAAGACGACTCAATTATACCCAATTACGCTCAATCAAGCTATACAGAAGCAGGGCTTGCCGTTTTATACGGAAATCTGGCAAAAGATGGCTGCGTAATTAAAACATCCGGTGTTGCTCCGGAATGCAGAGTTTTTGAAGGGAATGCAAAAACATTTGATTGTGAAGAAGATGCAATGAAAGCGCTTGAAAATGATAATATTAAGGAAGGCGATGTAATAGTAATACGCTACGAAGGCCCCAAAGGCGGCCCCGGAATGCGGGAAATGCTAGCGCCAACATCGCTGCTTGTGGGGAAAGGCTTAGGGAAAAAATGTGCGCTTATAACAGATGGTAGATTTTCAGGAGCGACAAGAGGAATTTGTGTCGGGCATATCTGTCCTGAAGCCGCTAACGGAGGCGCAATAGCACTTATACAAAACGGAGACAGAATAAAAATAGATATTCCAAATCGTTCAATAGAGCTTCTTATTTCAGATAAAGAGCTTGAAGAACGGAGAAAAAATCTTAGGCCGTTTGAACCGAGAATAAAATCAGGCTACCTCTATAAATATGCAAAAAATGTTCAAGATGCCTCACATGGAGCAATAGTTTAAATCTCTCAAAGAATACTTTAATAAAGACTAAAAGTTTTATTTTACCGCCGCATCAATCAGACCTTTAAAGAGCGGATGCGGATGCTCTGGACGGGATTTAAATTCCGGATGAAACTGGCAGGCCACAAACCAGTCAAGTTTAGGAAGCTCCACTACTTCTGCGAGCATACCGTCAGGCGACATTCCGGAAAATACAAGTCCGGCATCTTCAATTTGTTTTAGGTATTCGTTGTTAACTTCGTATCTGTGTCTGTGGCGTTCTGAAATTTTTTCTTTACCATAAGCTTTGTATGCTTTTGAACCTTTTTTCAATACGCAGTCGTAAGCCCCCAGCCTCATTGTACCGCCGTATCCATGTACATTTTTCTGTTCTAGCATTAAATCAATAACAGGATTTTGCGCATTTTCATCAAACTCTTTAGAATTTGCATCCTTAATACCAACGACATTTCGTGCATATTCAATAACAGCGCACTGCATACCGAGACAAAGCCCTAAAAATGGGACATTGTGCTCTCTTGCATAACGTATTACATTGAGTTTACCTTCAATTCCTCTTACACCAAATCCACCGGGAACAACAACAGCCTGAACATCCTTCATAAGCTCTTTACAGGAGGAGTAATCAAGACACTCTTCTGAATTTATCCACTTAATTTCGACTTTAACATCATCAGCATAGCCAGCATGTTTTAATGATTCTACTACTGAAATATATGCATCGGAAAGTTTTGTGTATTTTCCTGCAATTGCAACTCTTACCGTTCCTTTAGGGTTTTTAATTCTTTCAACAAGGTTTTCCCAGCCTTTTAAATCGGCCTTTCTATTTTCAACTCTGAGCATATCAAGAATGACACCGGCCATATTCTGTTGTTCAAGTGCTAGCGGAACTTCATAAATACTTTTCATATCGCGGCATTCAATAACAGCTTCTTTGGGAACGGAACAGAAAAGAGCAAGTTTTTCTTTTTCTGTTTTGGGAATAGGTTTTGTTGTGCGGCATACAAGGATTTCAGGCTGAATACCATAGCTTCTTAAGACATGTACACTGTGCTGGGATGGTTTAGTCTTTAATTCGCCAGATGTCGGAAGATAAGGAAGAAGTGTTGTATGAACAGATACAGCATTTCCTATACCAACTTCAGTCTTGAACTGTCTTATAGCTTCAATAAACGGTAAACTTTCAATATCACCTATCGTCCCGCCGATTTCTATTAACTGAAAATCCGGATTAAACTGTTTTGTTGCCCCCATAATCCTTGATTTAATTTCATTTGTAATATGCGGAATAACCTGAACGGTTGCGCCAAGATAATCCCCGCGTCTTTCTTTTTCTATAACTGTCTGATAAACACTGCCTGATGTTACATTGTTATATTTCCCGAGAGAAGTGTCAGTAAATCTTTCGTAATGACCTAAATCTAAATCGGTTTCAGCACCGTCATCTGTTACAAATACCTCGCCATGCTGAAATGGGCTCATTGTTCCGGGATCAACATTTATATAAGGGTCAAATTTCTGGTTAATAACAGAAAAACCTCTAGCTCTTAATAACCTTCCCAAAGACGCTGCAATAATTCCTTTTCCCAGAGAACTGACTACACCGCCTGTTATAAAAATATATTTAGTCATTTTACCACCTCAACACAACATTCAAAAAACTTTATATAATTATGCACCCAAGGGAAAATTCGTTTTGTTTCTCTAAACCTGATTAACTTTACCCCCTCTGTTTTGCTTTTTATGTTTTTGTTTAATTAATCTTCGGAACTTTAAAGAAACCGTTTTCAACATCAGGCGCATTAGCCATTAATTCTTCTTTGCTGATTTCCTGAACAACTTTGTCTTCTCTCATGACATTGCAAAAATCAATAACCTGACACATAGGTTTAACATTAGATGTGTCAACCTCGTTCATTTGATCAACATATTTTAATACATCACCTAATTGCTTTGTATAAAGTTCTTTTTCTTCTTCTGTTAATTCCAGTCTTGCAAGTTTTGCAACATGTTCTACATCTTTAATTGTAATCATTTCTCTACTCCGTTATTTTATCATAGTAGCACAAAAAATTTGCATGCTTCAAAATTATTACATAAATTTAATGATTTCTAAAATAAAAAAGTTATGATATAATATTAATGACATTGGAGATTAATTTGTTGGAGAGTAAAGAAAAAAACAATATTGAAGATCTTGATAAACAAATTCTCGCTTACAAAGCCTGCAAAGACGAGAAGAAAAAAAGAATGCTTCATATCAATATTGTAGAAAACGGAATGCTTCTGGTAAAAAAAATTGCCGGAAATATCTCCGCACAGTCAGGTATCTCCAATGAAGATCTTATTCAGGTAGGCTCAATAGGACTTATTAAAGCTATTGAATTTTTTAAGCCTGATAAAAATACTCGATTTAAAACTTATGCATCATATTTTATCAGAGGAGAAATAAAACACTACCTGAGAGATAAAGCTTCGATGATTAAAGCCCCGAGAGAACTACAGGAACTTGTTTTTAAAATCAGCTCTGCGGTAAAAACTCTTAAAGAAAAAGGGATTGAAGAACCTGCAGAAGAACAGATTGCAGAAGTAGTCGGCATTCCCGTAAACAAAATTCATGAGGTTATGGAAATCGAACTTTGCAAAAGCACTCTTTCACTTGACCAGGCAATATCTTCTGTTGATGATGATGATTTGACACTCATTGACAAAATTCCATCAGGCGATTATCAGGAATTTATGAATTCATACGAAAATAAACTTATGCTGGCAGAAGCAATAAAAAAACTGCCTCATGATTTACAGCAGATTATTGAAATGAGCTATTATCAGGACTTGAACCAGCGCGAAATCTCTGAAAGAATACATATTTCACAGATGCAGGTTTCAAGAAGATTGAAAAAAGCTTTAAGTAAAATGTATGAAATAATTACATCAAAAGACGAAAAATAAAAGGAGACATAAAAAAATGGGAGCATTGATTGCGATTTTAACATTTGTTTTTATTATAGGCTTATGTATAGGCAGTTTCTTAAATGTTGTAATTCTTAGAACATTGAGCGAAGAATCTATTGTTTTTCCGGCATCAAAATGCCCGAAATGCCAGCATCCTCTAAAATGGTGGCATAACATTCCTGTTCTTTCTTATATATTATTAAAAGGCAAATGCGCATTCTGCAAAGAACATATCAGCATTCAATACCCGATTGTCGAACTTTTAACAGGTATTATATTCACTCTGCTTTTCATGAAATTCGGAGTAAGTGTAGACACTCTGTTTGCATGGGTAATCTCTTCACTGCTTATTGTGATAGCTGGAACCGATATTAAAGAAAAAGTTGTTTATGATGTTCATACATATACTTTAATAGCAGTAGGTCTTTTATATGCAATAATTGTAACAGCAGTATCGCTTTTCCAAATGCACTTTGCAGGAAACCCGATAGAATTTACAAAATATTTTGTATTAAACAATCCTATATTCATATCGCTTGCCGGAATGTTTTTAGGTGCTGCAATTCTTGAAATCTGCGCAAGAGCCGGCTACTTTTTTGTCGGTACAAGAGCTTTCGGAGAAGGCGACACTTTTATTGCAGCAGGACTCGGGGCGCTTTTTGGCTGGAAATCTCTTATTGTAGTGCTTGTAATGTCTGTGCTTATTCAGGTTGTTTTATTCCTCCCTATCTTTGTAAAAGGACTTGTAAAAAACAAAGATTGGAAAACGTTAATAACATTCTCTGTTTTTGTACTGTTTGCAATCGCATTTTACTCATTACAGCACTTTAGAATAATAACGGTTGAAAATATTATAATTTATACACTCTGTGCAATTTTACTTGCTGTACTTGGAATTACATCGTGCATTTTTATATTTAAAGGACTTAGAGAACATCCTGAAAACAGAACATATATGCCGTTTGGTCCTGCAATGGTTGCGGCAGCATTTATTGCTCTGCTATTTTAAAATTGACATGCTGTGTTTCAGCATCTAAAAAAACATTTTCGATATATTTCAGATTCAAGCTCACTGTAATCATCGGTGAGCTTTTCCAATCTTTTGCACGCAATTTCTGCAATAGGCAAAACATGCGAACAGTCATCTCTATTGTTAATATAGCATTCAAGTACATCATGCATACATTTGTTTATTGACTGAATTTCGTAAATTTTCATACCTATATCTTCTACCATATCAGCGAGATTTGCCATAAATTCTCCTTAATATTTAATAAGTAAACTTAATATATTATTAAGTTTACACTATTGAAGATAAATTGTCAATAGTAGATAATATATGCATGAATATTAAAGCATTAGGTCTAAACATAAAAGCCGAAAGAAACAGGAAGGCTTTATCACAGGCAAAATTAGCAGAAATGGTTGATTTAAGTCAGACTTCAATTACTGCTATAGAACAAGGGAGGCAAATACCCAATGCAATAAATCTGTATCTGATTGCCAGAGCTCTTGAAGTCGATATAAATGAACTATTTAAAGGCATTGAAAAAAATTCTTAAATATGCTAAAATATAAAATATTAAGGATTTTATATATGAGTACAAACAGCCAATTTGAAAATTTTAGACCGCTTGATGCACAACTTATTAAAGATGTGGAAAAAGTTCTATCTAAATTAAATATCTCACAAACTTTTGCTATACAAATATTTTATAATGAAATAGCCAGAACAGGTAAACTGCCTTTTAACTTAGAAATTCCTAATGAAAAAACATTAAAAGCTATACAAAACTCTGAAAATAAAGAAAATTGTAAATCATTTAACAGCATTGAATCTTTAATGGAAGACCTTAATGATTAAAAAAATTACAAGAACTAATCAGTTTAAAAAAGATTTTAAATTGTCTAAAAAACAGGGAAAAGATATTTCTAAACTTGAACTAATTTTAAAATTACTTATTGAAGAAAAATCTTTACCGGACAAACATAAAGACCATCAGTTACTAAATTACAATTCATACAGAGAATGCCATATAACTCCTGATTGGCTATTAATATATAAAAAAGTTGATGATGAACTGTTCTTAATCAGATTGGGTTCACATTTGGAACTATTCAATAAATAGTTTAAACAGACAATATTTTCAAAGCTTCTTTCAAAATTTCTTCGGCGGTTGCTTTGTCATTTAGCAGCGCAACAGCTTTTGAAATTGCAACCTGTATTTCTTTACGCTCGTAGCCGAGTGATACAAGAACCATTTGAGCATCTTCAACCGCCCTGTCATCAATTTGTGCAGGAGTAATTGATGTTATTTTTATAGGTTCTTTGGTTTGATAATTCATTAATTTGTCTTTTAATTCAAGAATAATTTTCTGTGCTAACTTTGGTCCAACACCTTTTGCACGTGTAAGCTCTTTGTAATTTCCTTCTATTACAAAACCGATAAGTTCTGATGATTCAAATTCATCCAGCAGCGTAAGTGCCATTTTAGAGCCAACGCCTGACACAGAAGTAAGAATATTGAAAATATCTCTGTCTTCTTTGTGCAAAAATCCGCAAAGACTCATTTTGTCTTCTTTATGCAAGAGAACAGTATAAATCTTTATATCACCGTCAGGCATTTGAGAAAAATCTCTGCATGTAACCTCAAGGAGATAACCAATACCTGATGTTTCAACAGTTACATAAGTTCCCTTTGATGAATTAGATTTGTTTGTTAAAATTCCCTTTATATAATCATACATAATAGCAAATTCCTGTTATAAACCTTATTTTTCCAAACTTCGTCTTATTGTATAGACAGCATTTTCAAGCTCCTTATTTGTTCTTAATTCATCTCTTATTTTTTCATAAGAATAGAGCATTGTTGTGTGTTTTTTCTGAAAGAATTCTGCAATACTTTCAAAACTTTTTTGAGTAAGCTCGCGCGCCATATAAACAGCGACATGACGGGCAGAAGAAACACGCTGGTTTCTGGCAGAACTTAAAAAATCTTTCAAAGATACACCGTAATATTCACCGGCAGCTCTTGCGACTTTTTCAATTGTAAGTTCTTCTCTTGACGCTTCGCAGTTCAAAACTTTTTTTGCATAATCAAGAGTAAGTTCTGTTTTTTCAATATCAGCATAAGCACTGACTTTATTAAAAGCACCTTCAAGCTCTCTGACATTGTTTACAAAATTTTTGGCAATATATTCAAACACATCAAAGTCTGCTTTAACATTAGCCTGCTCAGCCAGATTTTTCAAAATAGCTACTCTTGTTTCAAAATCAGGCGGCGTAATATCGACCATCAATCCCATTTCAAAACGTGTTCTCAGCCTGTCTGGAAGTGTCGGAATGTCCTTGGGCAGTCTGTCTGACGTTATAACAATCTGCTTATTTTTGTTATGCAGACTGTCAAAGGTATGGAAAATTTCTTCCATAGTATAAGTTTTGCTCTCCAGAAACTGAATATCATCAATCAAAAGCACGTCAACATTTCTGTATTTCTGGCGGAATTTATCCATGCGTGCGTTTCTGTCGTTGCCTCCGCACTGAATATTTTTAATTAATTCATTAACATATTCCTCTGTTTTAATATATTTAACTTTCAATTTAGGTTTATTAAAAATAATGTAATGCCCTATAGCCTGCATCAAGTGCGTTTTTCCGAGTCCTGATGCACCGTAAATAAATAAAGGATTGTATTTTTTAGCAGGATTCTGAGCAACAGCAAGAGCGGCAGCGTGAGCAAAACGGCTGTTTTCACCGACAACAAAGTTTGAAAATTTATACTTCAAATTCAGATTTGCGGAAGACTGCATCTGTGCAAGATTATCCATAATCCTGCT
>CALVEO010000017.1 GCA_944326615.1 Candidatus Gastranaerophilales bacterium
TTTATTGGTTCAATTCGCGCGCCGGCAGAAAAAAAACAGGCACTCAGGCCTGTTTTTTATCGGCGGCAACGGGAATTTGCTTAGTCGTAGGCGAGAATAGGAAATTCGAGCCGTACGAATAAGTATGCTTAGCTTACCCAATAAATTTTTCAACAAAAAATTTATTGGTTCAATTCGCGCGCCGGCAGAAAAAAAACAGGCACTCAGGCCTGTTTTTTATCGGCGGCAACGGGAATTGAACCCGTGTCAACAGAATGAGAATCTGCTATCCTAACCCCTAGACGATGCCGCTATATAAAATTTACAATATTATTTTACATCAAAAAAAATTATTAGCACTGTTTATTTTTATATAAATTTTTCACTATTTTTCAAATTGCTAAAATTACATTACCTGCAAACGAAATATACACAAAGTAGATACCGTAACAGGCAATATCAAAAATTAATATTTTATCAAATTATATTCTTTAAAAGGAGGAATTATGACAAAACCGTTTTTAGATAATATTACACAAACATTCATCGACAATATTGAATCAAGAGAAGGGAAACCGCTTTATGAAATTACACCCGGGGACGCAAGGGAATTTTTAAGTAATTTACAAAAGGAGTTTTCTTCGCCTATACAAGCCAAAACAGAAGACATCAATATTTTTTGTCCTGTTTCGGGGGATATAAGCGTAAGGCTGGTACGTCCTGAAACTTACACAGACGAGAGGTTGCCGCTGATAATTTATTGTCATGGCGGAGGCTGGGTAATGGGTGATGCAGATGCATTTGATATGACAATAAAAACAATTGCCAATCATACAAATTCAGTTGTAGGGTTTATTAATTATCCGCGCTCACCGGAATTTCAATATCCTGATGCTTTAAATCAAATTTACGATGCAATAAAATATTTTGTTCAAAACGGAAGCGATTACAATATAGATACAGAACGTATTGCAATAGCCGGTGACAGCGCAGGGGGGAATATGGCAGCTTCTGCAGTAATTAAAATAAAAAAAGAAGGCGGGCCAAAATTACGTTTTCAGGCGCTTATTTATCCGGTAACAGATGCTGAGATGAATACAGAATCATATAAAGAATTTAAAAACGGCCCCTGGCTTAGCAAAAAAGCAATGGAATATTTTTGGGAGAGTTATGTTCCAGAAAAAAACAAGCGCAAAGAAATTTATATATCGCCTCTTAAAGCGGAAATAGAAGATTTGTACGGGCTTCCGCCTGCGTTAATAATCACTGCAGAAAATGATGTCTTGAGAGACGAAGGGGAAGCTTATGCAAGAAAATTGATAGAAGCGGGCGTAGATACAGCTTGCGTAAGAATTAATAACACCTGCCATGATTTTATACTTTTAAACGCCTTAAGAGAAAGCAAAGCAACAAAAGCGGGATACAAGCTCATTTGCAAGTTCTTAAAACATGCGTTGCATGAGTAAATATAAGATTGATTTACATAATAATCCCCGCCTTAGCGGGGATTAATTTTACTCTTCTTCAACATTTATAACATTTCCATCGCGATCATAATTTGTTATTTTGTCCTTATGTGTTAACGGATCCTTGTCTCGAAATTTTTTTATAGTCTTGCAATCGTCGGAATACCCTGTCTCTTTTATCAAATTACCTGTAGCAGGGTCGTAGTCGTAGGCTGTAACAGAGCTTATAGTCTTGCCATCTTTAGCATAATCTGTCTCTTTTATCAAATTACCTTTTATCTATTGGCATAAAATTTTCCCTTTCTATTTTTCCCTATAATGTTATTAAATCAAAAAGGCGAAAATTTTTGCTATAGGCGCAGTTCATCCTATCCTATGAGCATTATATCAAGGATTCCAGACTTTTTAAACTTATCTTTACATTCCGTTACATGTGATATGGGACAATACATGATGCATTAATATTCAATCGCAATTTTTAGACAGCCATCCTGTTTGTTTTCAAAAATTTCATAAGCTTTTTTTATATCATCAAAAGCAAACTTGTGCGTAATCAAAAAGTCTGTTGAAATTTTACCTTTTGAAATTAAATCCACAAGCTCTTTACAGTGAACAGCATCAACCCCGCCGGTTTTAAAAATCAAATTCTTGCCATACATTTGAGGAAGCGGAAGTATTTGATTTTTTTCATACATTGCAACGATTGCGACAATTGCATTAGGCCTTGCGATTTTATATGCAAGCTCAAACGTATCATCTGCGCCTGCGCATTCAATTACGGCATCCGCCCCGTAGGTTGTAATCTCTTTAACTTTTTCTTCGCAGCTTTCACCTGTCAGAACAAAATCCGCAAACCCTAATTTTTTGGCAAGTTCCAATCGTTTTTCATCAATATCAATTGCAATAACTTTTCCTGCACCCATATATTTTGCGCACTGCATAGCACAAAGCCCGACAGGTCCTGCTCCGATTACGGCAATAGTATCGCCTGCTTTAATTTCGCAAAGTTCAGCACCCCAAAAACCACTTGATAAAATATCGCCGACAAACAAAGCATTTTCAAAACTTACGTTATCAGGCAGTTTTGTCAGCCCGTTATCTGCAAAAGGCACTCTCACATATTCAGCCTGACATCCGTCAATTCTGCATCCGAGTTCCCAGCCGCCTTCAACACAGTTATTCACAAAACCTCTTTTGCAAAAATCACATACCCCGCAGAAGGTTTCGCAGTTAACCGCAACTCTGTCGCCTTTTTCAAAATTTTTAACACCATCTCCGGTTTCTGCAACTTCTCCGACAAATTCATGCCCGAGCACAACCCCGTTTTTTGCAGCAGGAACACATCCTCTTATTATATGCAAATCACTTGTACAAATAGATGATAAAGCAACCTTAACAATTGCATCTGTACTTTTTTTAATCTTTGGAAACGGCTTTTCAACCATTTCTATTTTTCCGTTTTCACAAACCAAAGCTTTCATAAAAAAAGTTTAGCACAAAAAAAGCTCCTTAAAGGAGCTTTTTCTAATCTTCACCAGGAATTGTAACCATATTGATAATAAGACCCAGAAATGCCAGAACAACAGACCCGAGAAATGCAGCCAAAAAGCCGTCGACTTCAACACCAGGAGCAATATATCCCGCAAGCATAAATAATAAAGCATTAATAACAAGAGTGAAAAGTCCGAGCGTCAAAATATTAATAGGCAGCGTGATAAAAACTATCAAAGGTCTGATAAATATGTTTATAAGCGCCATAATTACGGTTATAAGCATTGCACTCTGGAAATTATCAACATTAATTCCAGGAACCAGCCATGCTACAAATATTATAGCCAGCGTAAATAATATCCACCTTACAATTAAAACCATATACCTGTCCTTTCTACATAATTATTGTAAAATTTTAAACTTTTGTTTTCATTACCGCAAAGTATAATATCTCACTTGATAATACTAAACTTTGTATGTATAATAAAATGCATAGAAAAAAAAAGGAGAGATTTTATATGAAAGAAAATATTTTAATTACGCTTGCAATACTAATCCTTGCAACAATGTGGTTCCAAATTGCTAATACTGGGAAAAACAGATATGATGTTATAACAAGCAATAGTATGTTGACAATTCTTGTCGACAAAAAAACAGGTGAAACCTGGAGAAACTGCATCTGCGGAGAAAAATCAAATGTTCCCGGATGCTGGGAAAAAATGATTACAATTAATCCGGAACCGTTTAACAAACCTGCAGGAGAAGTTAAAGCTCTGAAAAAAATGGAAAAATTAATCAAAAAACAGCAAAAATTACAACAGGAAAAAAATACTCAGGTTCAACCTGAACAACCTGCTAAACCTGTTCAAAATCAACAATAATTTATAGTAAAAATTAAATTGGTAATTATGAAAGAAAAAGCACAAAAAGAACTTGATAAATTATTAAATGGCAACAAAAATTTTGTAAACGGAACACCAACCGCAAAGAATATGTCACTTGAAACTTTGCAAAAATTTGCATTTCATCAGGAGCCTTATGCCTGCGTTTTAACATGTTCTGACAGTCGTGTGGTACCGGAAATTATATTTGACTGCGGTATAGGCGAACTTTTTGTTGTAAGAGTTGCAGGAATGACAACAGGGCCCAATGTTGTTGAAAGCGTTGAATATGCTGTAAAAAAACTTGAAGTGCCTTTGTTAATACTTCTCGGACACGATGACTGCGGAGTTATGAAATATGCAAAAGAGCATTATCCTGAACCTGTGAAAGATTTTTCATCAATTCTAAAATGCGTATATCCGGTGCTTAATCATAAAGAAGATATTAAATGCCATAATTTCTTTGCACAGGAACATACAAAATGGGTTGAAGATTATCTTATGAAACACTCCGTAATAATTAATGAAGCAGTCAAAAATGAAAAGCTGTATATTGCAAAATGCCACTTTGACCATTCTACAGGGTTAGTTAATATCATATAAATTATACAAATGTCTTATATATGAAACGCAAAATACTATATTTTGCGTTTCATATATTATCTCCTGTCTAGTTCAATGTTATTTTCATATAAAAGCTGTTTTCTTTTGAGCTTATAAAGATCATTTTTTTGATTTTCCATATTTCTTAACTCATTATAACAAGACGCTTTTGCATCATCATTTAAAGCATTGCAGCTTTTGAGATAACTTTCAAAACTTACGCGGCGTTCAGCCCAGTAGTTTTTTTTGACTCTTTCTGATTTTACAAAGCTGAAAATATTAAATATATCATGGCTGTCTTTATAAACTGCATTTTCATATCCGATTTCGCAAAAATCTGTCCATTTCGGAGGTATGATTAAAGTTTTTACATTTTTCTGCGGTTCTTTTGTTTCCACTTCCTGAGGCAGATTAATTTCACTCTGTTCAGCTTGAGGTACAGGTGCAGTTTCATCACACATTACAGGGATACCTGCAAGTAATAATAAAATAATTAATAAAATTTTTTGATTCATGATGTCTCCGTAAAATTTCTTTTAAATCAGGCTGTTGCAAGCACTTTAACCTCTTTGCGCTTTACTTTTCTGGTAGCAGTTCTAGGCAGAGGTTCTTTACTTACAATTATATTAACAGGTCTTTTGTAAGCAGTCAAATACAGAGATAATTTTTTTACCTCGGTTTTTACAAGTTTTTCAACGGCTTGCCAATCATGAGTATTTACAATATTTTCAGCCGGAACAACAACAGCCGTAACTTCTTCTGCCCCGTCTTTTGCGCCGAATGTTTTTGAAACTCCGAGAACACATACTTCGCTAAAATACGGACTTTTTTCAAGAACGCTTTCGACTTCTTCCGGGAATACTTTTTTACCGCCTGAAAGAACTATCATATTTTTTATTCTGCCTGTAATATAAATATGCCCCTGTCTGCTAATTTCGGCAACATCACCTGTATGAAGCCAGCCGTCTGTATCTATAACTTCTGAAGTTAACTGAGGCTGATTATGATAACCTTTCATTATTGACGGCCCTTTGAGTAATAATTCACCGCTTTCGGGATCTATTTTTGCTTCAATGCTTTTTAAAGGTTTTCCGACAGATGCTATATCTCCGGGTCTGTCAACATTGACTGAGGCAACCGGACTTGCTTCTGAAAGCCCGTAACCCTGATAAACTTTTATACCTATTCTTTCAAAAAATTTGCCGACTGCAACATCTAAAGGCGCACCGCCTGAGATACAGCCGGAAAAATGTCCGCCAAATCTGCTGTGAATTTTTTTAAACATTAATTTTTTTACTCTGAATGAAGGAATAAATTTTGCAAGAGAAAACATTAATTTAAATAACAATTGAGTTGTTTTCGGGGAATTATTTAATTCTGATTCAATTCCGGTCTTTAATAATTTTAAAAATGCAGGGACAACAATCATAAATTCAATTTGTTTTTCTCTCATAATGCTTAAAACGTCCTTCGGTTTTAAACTTGGAGTGTAATATACAGAAAAACCAAAATTTAAAAATGTTGAAAATCCGACAGTCATTTCAAAAAGGTGATTCATCGGAAGAATTGATAAAATATTAACATGTTTATCCGGCAATATCTGATCCAGTGCATATTTCAAATCATCCAGCTGTGCAAGCATATTTTCAAAAGTGATTTCAACACCTTTAGGCGAACCTGTCGTGCCTGATGTGTATATTATAAATGCAGTAGATTTAGAACTTCGCAGGCTCCATTTATAATCGTAATTGTCTTCAAGCTGGTAGATACTTTTTTCGTTAACATTGTATGAAGGTTCATCCATTACAAGAATTTTATTTAGTGACGGAATTTCATTTTTTAAATATTCTGCCATTTCAATATAATTTTTGGAAACCAGAATAACAGAGGGTTCACAGTCTGTAAGAATTGATTTTAATTCGTATTTAGTAAGCTTAATATCCAAAGGAACAGTAATCATTCCTGATATAACGGAGGCAAAAACACATGCTCCGTATTCAGGTTTGGATTCAGACAGTATTGCAAGCCTGTCGCCCTTTTTTACCTTAAGTTCAGTTAATAAATAATAAGCAAGCTTGCGTGATAAAAGTCCTACTCCTCTGTAAGTAAATTCTTTCCAGCCGTATAAAGTTTTCATTCCTAGAGCTACTTTGTCTGCGAATTTTTCGGTTCTTTCATGCAAAAGCATGAGAACATTTTTCTTACCTAATCCCATATAATACACACCTTTCAACCATTTTAATAAAACAATAATATTTTATTCATCAAAAGTCAAGTATATTAAGTATTTTTGTATTATAATTTACATAGTAAATAATATAAATAGCGGGAAAAAAGAATGAAACAGGTATATATTGAAACAATGGGCTGCCAGATGAATAAATCAGATACTGAAAGAATGCTTGGAATGCTTTCGCATCTGGGATATGAAGAGACAAAAGAGCCTGAAAATGCAGATTTGTTAATGGTTAACACATGTTCAATCAGACAGTTAAGCGAAGATAAAGCATTCAGCCAGCTTGGAGTCTGGGGAAAATGGAAGGGAAGTAAAAAAATAAAAATAGGTATCTGCGGGTGTGTCGCACAGCAAAAAGCAAATAAGATTTTTTCAAGAGCACCCTATGTGGATTTTGTACTCGGAACGCATAAAATTTATTCACTCCCTGAAATTATAAAAAAGATTAACAACGGCGAAAGAGTCTGTGAATGTACAGAAACTAACGCTGCGGAAGATAATATTGCTAAAGAATATGAAATTAAAAGAGTAAAGGGAGTAAATGCCTGGATTCCTATAACAGAAGGCTGTAACAATTTCTGCACATACTGTATTGTTCCTTACACAAGAGGGCGTGAACGTTCAAGACTGCCGGAAATTATTATTAAAGAGGCAAAAGATGCATTAAATTCAGGGTTTAAAGAAATTACACTTCTGGGGCAGAATGTTGACAGTTACGGGAAAGACTTTCCATCCAAGCTCCCTGAACGTCAGGATCTTGCAAATTACCGTCTTGCGCAGCTTTTAAGAGAGCTTAACTCAATTGAAGGAAATTTCAGAATACGTTTTGTAACATCTTACCCGACTGATATAACAGATGAACTTATAACTACTGCTGTAGAACTTGATAAGGTATGCGAATATTTTCATATTCCTATGCAGTCAGGCAGTTCTGAAGTTTTGAAAGCAATGAACAGACGCTATGACAGAGAAACTTATGCAAAAATTGTTGAAAAAGTACGCAAAATGGTTCCCGATGTAACAATTACAAGCGACTTTATTGCAGGTTTTCCCGGAGAAACCGAAGAACAGTTTGAACAGACTCTGACCGCAATTGACGAATTTGAACTGGATTACTGCAATGTTGCAGCGTATTCCCCGCGTGAAAAAACCGTTGCGGCAAAATGGACAGACAAATTTATTCCTGAAGATATAAAAAATGAAAGATTTCAGCGTTTGAACAAAAAAATTCAGGAAAACTGCCTTAAATCAAATCTCAAATATACCGGACGGGAAATGGAAGTGCTTGTGGAAAGTTTTTACGAACACAAAGGACAGATGATTAATTCCGGAAAAACAAGGAATTTTAAAACTGTTCACATACCCTGTAATAAAGATTTGACAGGACAGTTTGTAAATGCGAAAATAACCGGAGTTAAAACCTGGTATCTTAAAGGCGAATTAAATAAAGAGGATAAAAAATGAAAGCAGTAGTATTTGATGAAGGATTAAAACTCGTAAATGATTATAAGAAGCCTGTTCCGCAAAAAGGAGAAGCACTAGTGCGCGTTACTCTTGCAGGAATTTGTAATACGGATTATGAAATTACAAAAGGCTATATGGGCTACAAAGGAATTCTGGGGCACGAAGCCGTCGGGGTTGTTGAAGAAATCAATGATGAAGATAAATCACTTCTCGGCAAGCGTGTTGTTGCAGAAATCAGCTACGGGTGCAAAAAACCTGACTGTCCTTACTGTGCACAAAAACTTTACCGCCACTGTCCTGACCGCCATACATTGGGAATCTGGAGAAAAGACGGAGTTTTTGCCCAATATTTCACAATGCCTCTTGAAACACTTTTTGAAGTACCTGATAACGTACCTGATGAGCAGGCAGTTTTTGTCGAACCGCTTGCTGCGGCATGTGAAATTACAGAACAATTACACATAAAACCTTTTG
This sequence comes from Candidatus Gastranaerophilales bacterium, assembly GCA_944326615.1. GTDB lineage: Bacteria > Cyanobacteriota > Vampirovibrionia > Gastranaerophilales > Gastranaerophilaceae > Stercorousia. The sequence continues at coordinate 8,595 of CALVEO010000017.1, forward strand.
AAAAAGTTATAGTTCTCGGAGACGGTAAACTCGGACTTATTACTGCTTTAACATTGAATGCGCAGAATTTTGATGTAACTTTAGTCGGCAAACATCAAAATAAGCTTGATATTGCTAAGGCTCAAGGTGTTAAAACAAAACTGCTTAATGATTTAAAAGTTGAAAAAATTTATGATGTTGTTGTAGAAGCAACAGGCTCTGTTTCAGGATTTGAAACATCTCTTGCACTTACAAAACCGCGCGGAGTACTGGTTTTGAAAAGCACCGTTGCAGCATCAAAAGAATTTAATCTTGCGCCTATCGTAATTGATGAAATTACGGTTTTAGGTTCACGCTGCGGACAATTCGGCCCTGCATTAAGGCTTTTAAAATCAGGAAAAGTAGATTTTTCTCCTCTTATTTCCGCAAAATACAAAGCAGATGATGCAATAGAAGCTTTTGAAAAAAATAAAGAAAAAGAAACGTTAAAAGTTCTTGTTGAATTTTAATTTGATATTTCACATTATTTATTTGTCATCCTGAACTTGTTTCAGGATCTGTTTGAGATGCTGAAATAAATTCAGCATGACAAATAGATGTAAGAAATGTTTTCAGAATTTAGTTGTAAATATTTGCCTAATCAATTTTTTTCAATTATCATTATATTTATGGAAACTGAAGTAAGGGAAAAAGAATTTTCAGGGAAAGTAACACTGCTTGATAAATATATTCTTAAGCAGATAATTGAAATGTTTATAATGGGAGTATGCGTTTTTACATCTATCATTTTTGCATCAGATACCTTTATAACCCTTATTAAACAGATTTCCTTATTCGGAATCCCTTTCAAAGTAGCATTAATGATGATTATTCTGAACCTGCCGCAGGTAATTGTAATGACAATTCCTATGGGCGTATTGCTTGCGACAGTTATGACACTTAACGGTTTGAGCTTAAAATCTGAAATTACCGTAATGCGGGCCTGCGGAATAGGATTGAATAGAATTGCCAAACCTATTTTTATTTTTGCTTTATTAATGTCTGTATGCAGTTTTGTTATTAATGAAACTGTTGTTCCTGTTATGACAAAACAGTCAAAGGATCTTGCTCTGTGGTCTCTCGGGCAGAAAAATATTCCTGAGGGCAAGCAAAATTTTGTTTTTAAAGAACTTAATGACGGCGGAAGCATTAAAAGACTTTTTTATGTCGGCTACTGTGAAAATAAAATTCTGCATAACATAACCGTTCTTGATACCTCAAAAGACGGTACAATTCAGGTTCTGCAGGCAGATGAAGGCAAAACTTCTCCCGAAGGCTGGCAGTTTGAAAAGGGTGCTGTTTATACGGTAGATAATGAAGGAAAAATCCTTAACACAACTCTTTTCGACAGCTCTGTTGTCAAATTCGGGCTGGATATGTCTAAAGAATTGAACAAAAATGTTGCAAAAGAAATGAATTTCACCCAGCTTATCAGCTACATAAGACATAATCACATAGATGATAAACAGCGCAGTATATTCCATATTGAGCTTTATGACAAACTTGCACTGCCTCTGACAACTATAGCACTTGTTCTCATTGGCGTGCCTCTTGCAATTACTCCGCCGAGGGTGCGTTATAACAGGGGCTTCTTATTCAGTATCTTAATCATATTTGCATATTATCTGATAAGAGCGCTGTCTATATCATTCGGCGAAGCAGGCACTCTCCAGCCGTTTCTTGCGGCATGGATGCCTAATATCGTCCTGACAATCATCGGTACAATGCTTTATTATAAAAAAGTTTATACAATAGAGTAGGAGCATAGCTGCTCCACCAGCCACATTAAAGCCCAGTATGACTTTAATGAAACAACTAAAGAAGGAGCACAACCGCTATACAACAAATCGAAACTTTATTAACTTACAATCGTGCAAAAAATTTTATTTAAGAGTTTTAGGTAAAACAATATGAACAATAATTTATTCCAGAATAACTTCAAAAGACTGAATGATTATGATTTGAATATCTTAAATGACAATTCATTTAAGGATTTGGATGATAAGACTCTAAAGCTGGAATGCCTCATAGCAGAAAAAGAAGAAACGCTTGAAAATCTTAACAACAAAATAAAAGGCGCAGAACTTTTAGGCAAACTGCTTGATGTTATGGATTTGAAAATTCAGGCAAAACAAATAGAAAATGAGCTTGCAGATCTCAAAGAACAGTATTCAAAAAGAAACATGACAGAAAAATTAACCGATGCAATAATTGCCAAAAAACCAAAACACAAATTGTCTCCTATCAGACGTCTTGCAAGATTTGTATCAAGAAATATTATCGCCAGAATGTCAAAAAAAGTTAAATCAATTCTTGATTTAAGCGACTCTTTAGATACACTTGAAAGTATAAACGAAAATGTCGATGAACTTATTGCAATGAAAGTCCCGTATGGCGAAACAAAAGCTAATTACGAAAAACTTACAAATTATCTTTACCGCGCAAACAGAATTCATGCGGAAATTAATAAAAAAATGCAGAAATTATAGAACAAGGAGAAAATATGACAGTTTTAAAAATTGAAAGATTACCGCATAACAAATTTTTACCTGAATACAAAACAGAAGGATCTGCAGGGATGGATTTGTGCGCAGCTATAGCTGAGCCTATTATGTTAAAACCTCTTGAAAGAGCACTGGTGCCGACAGGCTTGAAAATTGAACTCGAACATGGATATGAAGCCCAGATAAGACCTCGTTCAGGCCTGTCTATCAAGCATGGAATTACTTTGATAAATTGTGTCGGCACTATTGATGAAGATTACAGAGGAGAGGTCTGTGTACCTGTGGTTAACCTTTCGAATGAAACATACACAATTCTGCCGGATGAAAGAATTGCACAGATGATTATTGCACGTGTTGAACAGGCAGAAATTAAAGTCGAAACAGAATTATCAGAAACCGTCCGCGGTGCAGGAGGATTTGGCTCGACAGGAAAATGATTTATCTTAAATATTCTCTGCCGCTAATATTTATATTTGTTGTTGAAGTTCTTGTAAAATTCAATCATAAAACAATATGCCTGTGGAAACTTTTAACCGGTCATGAGTGTTTGGGATGCGGAATGACAAGGGCTTTTGATGCGTTATTCCATCTGCATTTTAAAGAAGCTTTTGAATTTAACCCATTAATAATTATTGTGGCTCCACTGTTGTTGTATTTATGGATTAAAATCATACAAAAAGAGCCCCCCCCCGAGAATAAATGCTAATATTGCTTCCGGTACTATTTAATTCGAAAGGAGAGTTTTGTAATGGCTGATGAAGACAATTATGTAGAACGGAAAAGAGACTATACTGCAACATTGCTTTTATGTTGGTTCCTGGGCTGTTTAGGTATTCACAGATTTTATACAGGCTACACTGTAATAGGAATTATTCAGCTTTTAACAGGCGGCGGCTGCTGCATTTGGGCTTTGATAGATTTCATATGCTTATGTTTTGGAAATTTTGAAGATGCAGACAGCAATGAACTCGCTCAATACAATCCTGTATTAGGTAAAACTGCATTTACAATATTTGTAATTCTAGTTATTGCAGGCGTTCTTACTGCTGCTCTATAATAAATATAATCCAATAATAAAAAGAACCTTTAATTAAAAAAAGGTTCTTTTTTATTTTAATATCGAGGAAAAGGAGGAAGAATAAAAAACTTACTTTTTATTACCGTTGAAAACTGAAATTTTTGAAAGGTCGTTTTCAAGAGTAAACTTAGTATTTATGTCAAAAAGCGGATCCTGATTTTGATTATCAGCGCCTTTTTGTTTGTTCCAATAATCTTTGTCTAGTTTTGGTAATCCTTTTGGTATATCACTGTTAAAATCAACCATATATAATTTCCCTTTGCTGTTTTTATTAACGGCAGACAATAAAAAAACTTTAGATTTTTATTCTGTTATGTTAAGATATTGTTACATTCGTTTAATTGTCAAAAGCATTTCATTTGGTATAAAGTAATCCTTCACCCCGTATGTTGCGTTTATAAACAAAAATTCAAGAGTATCCCCTTTTTCTATTCCTATGTCATCGAAAGGAATACTGGCATCTACAACTTTATCATATATTGCCATAATATTTTTCGACGATGTTATTGCCCATAAATTGTTTGGCAGGGCTTTTACAAGGCGGATAAGATTAATTTCTCCGTCATATATTGAAATTTGCATTTCATTATGGAATTTTTCTTTTGAAATCGGCAGAATACTCTCAGCTTTTTGTATAATTCTTATTGGCGAAAGCTCTTGACGTTTATTCTGATTTCTCATATAAACATACATTTGATTTACACGTTTAAAATTTGCTGATGCCTGTTTGTTGTATTCGTTAATATAAAACCTTAAATAAAGATTATCCCTGTCGTATCCGAAACATATTTTGTCAAAAAACTTAAATTCATCAAGAACAGGTCCGTCAGGAATTTTAATGCAACCTGCGTTGAGCCAGGTTTCATCATCGTGTTCTTTCCCGTCTAAAACCGGAGTAAATTCACCTTTTGGGTATCTTGACGGTTTTGATATAGCTGATAAAAGCGGAGTGTCAAGATATTCAGGAGGTTCTAACCCGAGATAGATATAAATATTTTTTAAATGTTCCCTAAAAATATAATCAAAAATATTATCACGTCCCGAATCATTCGGTTCGCCGTACCACCAGAACCAGTCGCTTCCTTCACAGATAAAAAGTTCACGCCTTGCAGCATCAATATTGGGATGAAGCGGGTTTTGTTTTACAAATGCACTGAAATCATCTCTAACCTGTTTTAAATATGTCCATGCAAGATTTTTTAACGGTTCATCAATCCAAAGTTTAAAGTTTCTGTTAATCCAGGATCCCGGACTCAATTTATTCAAAGTTTTCGGTGTATCTTTTTCAAGATAATCACTTATAAGAACTGTTTCAAGAGTCGGATCGTTTTCAATAAGCGAATATATTGTCTGCAAAAACACAGCGCCGTCTTCTGTATAGTTTTCCCAGCAGTTTTCCCCATCCATTGCAATTGTCAGCAGATGATGTTCATCAGGAGATGATAAAAGTTTGCTCTGCGTAACTTTTATCCTGTCGTATAAATCGTTTGCAGCAGCTTCTGCAGGATGATTAGGATATTCAAATCCTATTAGGTTAGGAATAACCGAATCTCTAAAAATTATATCCAGCCCTTTATAATCATAGGATTTCAAAAGGTGGTAAGGATCTTCCAAATATCCCCTGAAATCGCGGACAAATTCAAATTTAATGGAATTAGACAAAATTCCCTCATCTGATATTGTCCATTTTACACCGAGTTCTTTCAGCATTTCTGTAACTTTTGAATTGATGCACTGCTCAGAAGGCCAAATACCTTGCGGACGCTTGCCTAAAAGTTCTTCTACCCTGTCAAGCGCCATTTTGGTCTGCATTTTTGCATCAAGCTCCATTTTAAGATTAGAAGGAAGCTCGCTCTGTGCAGATTTTTTTATGCTTTTTATATCAAGCAGTATGGGCAAAATCGGATGATAATAAGGACTTGTCGTAACTTCAATTTTACCTTTTTTGATAAATTCCTTATATGCAGGGATAATTTTTCTTATTATGTCTCTCTGGATTTCTATAATTTTAATCCTGTCATCAAGAGTATAATTTTTCCCCTTTTTAATCAATTTTTTCAGCCCGGGATACATATTTTTGTATATCGGATCAAACCACACAAGATTAAAATATGCCATAAGGTCTGAATATTCCTCGGGAGAAAAAATATTAATATCATTTTCTTCACCAAGCTGGTATTTTTGATAGAGGCTGTGATATCTTTCATTTGGCAAAATCATTGAGTGAAAATTTGCATCAAAAAAGTTATTTATAATGAATTCTTTGTCATCATCAGTCAAATCCCCGACATCAGTAACCGTAAGCCTGGAATGAATATCATGCATGCCGTTTTCACCGTAATCAATCAGAGCATCCAGCAAAACAGGAACAAGGTTGAAGTTTAATTTTATATTTTTGAACTTGTTTAAGATAAGCACCATATCAAGATAATCTTTGACAGCATGCAGTCTAACCCATGGCATCAGATAGTCGCCCTGCGGAGAAAGCTGATATACAGGCTGGTGCATGTGCCAGTAGAATGCTATAGATAACTTTTTCGTTTGGCTCATCATTATGTTTATAATTGTAACAAAAATTTTTACAAATGGCAAAATTTATTTTATCCGTTTTTAATACCAATATGAAAATTAATAGTATAAATTATTTTAATTATAATAACTATACGCCTCAAAATATTAATAATTCTGAATCCTGCCAAAAAGGTGAATCAGTATTAAATAATAAATTAAACCGCTTGGAATTTTTGGGCAGAAGTCAGGTAAAATTCACAGGCATTAATAATTATGATTCTAATGAATTTGATAAAACTTTCTTTAATGACATCTCAAAAGACTTAGAGTTATCCCGCGAAGATAGTGATAAATTTAAAAAAATTGTTAATAAATTTTTGAAAAAAAATAACTATTCTTCGACAGAAGACCTTTGTGCAGCCTGCGACGACGGAGAACTTATAGAATCATTTATCAACACCGTAGCAGAAGGACTTAATTTATCCGATGAAAAAATTGAAAAACTGGATGATTTTTTTATAAAAAAATACGCAGTAAAGAAATTTTCAGAAGCATTCAAAGAGGATGAAAGTCTTGCTGATACTATGCTTATGTTTGCCGCAAAAAGTATGAAAAACAATCTGGTATGTGAAAATTTATTGGAAAAATTTAATTTAGATCCGCAAGAAAAGCAAAATATTTTTTCACATTTGAACAAACTTGAGCAAGATATTCCACCTGAACAAATCGCGTATGAAATTACAGAAGAATATAATCTTCCATCAATAGATGATTTTAATTACGTTTTAAAAACTATTAAATCACGTGATAAAATGTTTATGGATTTTTGGTCAGATAACAGTTAATATAACATTATATATTGTGCATATTATCAAAAATTTCTTTTCTTTGAACCCAGATTTCCATACCGAGTTCTTCCCCTGTTTTTGTTAAAGCTTCTTTAATTTCTTTAAAAGAAAATTTTGATTTTTCAATATTGCACAGCATAAACATTACAAAATGCCCCTGCATAAGAGTTTGTTTAATATCTTCAATGTTAACTTCATATTCTGCAAGTGTTGCCGAAACTTTTGCAACAATTCCGACTTTATCTACACCTGAAACTGTTATGATAATTTGTTGATCTGACATTCTACCTCATCTTCTTCATCATTTTCAACAGGTACAACAGCCGGCTTTAACCAGTCGCGGTTGATTAATTTACCAAGCTGATGTATTCTGCAGTATTCTGCTAAATCTTTTTTAATTTCAGGAGCTAAAATATACATTGCAATAATGTTCGGTACTGACATTGCAATCATCATTGCATCCGTAATATTGATAACCGATGTTACGTTTAAGACTGAACCTATTAGAATAAATCCGCAGTAAATAAACTGGAATGTCAGTGTTCTTTTCTTACCTTCACCGAATAGGAAGTTCCAGGACTTCTGCCCGTAATATGCCCAGCTTATAATTGTTGATAAAGCGTATAAAAGAACAATACCGGCTAATAGGGTCGGGAAGAAAGGCATAACTGATGAAATAGCATCAGATGTCATTTCAATGCCTGAAGTCTGTCCTGCATGAGTTTTATAAACACCTGTAATAACTATTGCAAAAGCTGTGAGTGTACACATAAAACCTGTTAAGAAAGGATCAAGCAAAGCAACAAAACCTTGTGATAACGGTTCATCAGTTTTAACAGTTGCGTAAACAATCGGGGCAGATCCTGTTCCTGCTTCGTTTGACTGAACTGAACGTCTCAGACCCATAATCATTGCAACAAACATCCCGCCGTAAACAGATTCCGGCTTGAAAGCTTCTTTAACAATGACCCATGCTGCATGCGGAATAAGTTTAAAGTTGCATACAATAACTGCCATTGCGGCAAAAAGATATATAAAAATCTTTAACGGCACAATTTTTTCTGTAACTTTAACAATATTTTTAATCCCGCCGATTACAATTAAGCCGACAACAATTGCCATACCAAGACCTATCAGCCAGTGCATTCCATGCAACGGCCCGTTTGCACCTCCGCAGACATTAACAAACTGATTGGCTGCCTGATTTATCTGAATCATATTACCGCCTGTTATACCTCCGCAGATACAAAGTATTGCAAAGATTACAGACAAAGGCTGGCCGAGCCATCTGAGTTTTTTTCTTGTAAGGCCATGCGCCATATAATGCATAGGCCCGCCAGATATCGAACCATCGAGATTAAATCTTCTGTACTTGACAGCCAATGCTGCTTCTACAAATTTTAATGACATCCCGAGAAGCGCCCCGACAATAATCCAAAAAGCTGCCCCGGGGCCGCCCATTGATATTGCAATTGCAACACCGGCAATACTTCCCAGCCCTATTGTCCCTGACAATGCTGTCATCAGAGCCTGAAACGGTGAAGTCTCACCTGTTCCGTCATCTGATTTTTTAGGTTTAAAAACAAGGTCAATTGCATGCTTAAATCCCCACACAGCAATGCCTCTGAGATAAAACGTGAAAAATATACCCGCGAACAAAATCCAGAAAATAATAATCGGTACATCTGCACCAAAAACATGAACAGGATGGAAAATTATTGCCGCAACCGCATCTGATACCGGCGCCACGTTTTTATCCATAAATGCATCAATATTAAACGCATTTGCCTGTTGAATGTTAAATAAAAGTGTCAAAAGTACAATTAAAATTTTGTTCATTAAATCTGTTCCTTTCGGGGTGTTTTACGAAAAATTTTAAGTTTCGGCTAATAAAAAATTATTACCAACCCTCGGATTTTATACTACCAGAAACATGCCTTGATGATGTCAAATCTTTACAAAATCTTAAAAATTTGTTGCAAATATTCACGTGCGCATTTGTCTGACGTATACTCTCTGATTGTCTGCAAACTATTGTAGCGCAATGTTTTTAAGCTGTCATCATCCAGTTTTTTTATATTAAGGAGTAATTTTCTAATCTCACTTGAAATAGGAAGAGTTAAAAAACCGTTTTCGCCGTCTTTAATAATTCCTGCAATACCGTCATCCTTTGTGCATATTGTAATACATCCCTGCGCCATAGCTTCTAAATATACCATACCAAAGGTTTCATTAACGCTTGGCAGGATAAAAATATCGCTTTCCCGCATTTTTTCAAGAACTTTATCGTGGTTTAAACGGCCAGTGAATTTTACACTTTTATCTATTTTTTCAAGTTTTCTTCGCCCACTGCCGTCTCCGATTACTGTCAGCTCAAAACCTTCAAGCCCCTTACAGGCTTCAATAACTTTATCAATATTTTTTCTTTTTTTGAAATGCGCGCAGGTCAAAACTTTTACGGGTGAAGAGTGAAGAGTGAAGAGTGAAGAGTGAATTATATTTTCATCAATTCCTGACGGTGCAGTAAATGTCTTGCTTTCAAATTCCGGATAAAGTTTGAGGAGTTTATCTTTTATTACAAAAGATCTGCAGGCAATTGCTTTTGCATTTGTGAGAGCTTTTTCAAGCCGTTTTTTAAAATGAAATTTGTATAAAGGATTTGTAAGAATCTCCAAATCCGAGTTATGTATCCCTGCCACAAACGGAAGGCCGAGCTTGTCCGCAAATAGAATTCCTGACGGCATGTGAGCGATTGTGAGGAGGGTAGGAGGGTAGGAAGGTAGGAAGGTAGGCTGTTTACGCTTAATATCAAACCAGAACGGAGTCCAGTAATTTATGTTCAAAACATTGCCATACTTGCCTGTTTTGTAAAACGGTTTGCCTCGCAAAAATGAATTCAAAATAAAATTCGGCTTTATAACATCAACTTTATGCCCCTGTTTTTCCCACTCTTTAACAAAATTAAGAAGAGTTTTCGGCGTTGTTTTTTCATCGTCTTTTACGGGATATAAGTCTGTTATAAAAAGAATATTCATACAAATTATTATAACACAAGGCAGGTTGAGCTTTTATACATTATGTGATTTAATTATAAAAAAGTCTGAAAATACATGTCATCTCGCATCAGTTTCGTGAACTTTTTGAAATAGATTAGATCGCGGACTAAATCCGCGATGACGAGAACAAAAAATATTTGAGACGCTATGTCATCCCGAACTTGTTTCGGGATCTTATAATCAGAAAATAGAGTATAATTTTATACCTGACATAACTGCAAGGGAGAATAAATGACTGATCACGATTACAAATTTTATTTAGATAAAGGAATTTCCGAAACAAATGAGGGCAAATTTGATGAAGCAATGCATTCGCTGAACAGGGCAATCGCATTAAATCCTGATGATGCAATGCCTTATTTTTCGCTGGCAATAGTTTTTCATAATTTGAATGAACTTGAACCTGCTTACGAAAATTACACAAAAGCAATTGAACTAAACCACAAAATGACAGATGCATATTTCAACCGCGCGCAGGTAATTCTTGCAGATAAAGAAGCGGATAATGAAAAATTAAAATCAGCATTTAAGGATTTTGACAAAGCAATAGAGCTTGACCCCAAATTTATTGATGCGCTTTATTATAAAGCTGTTGTGCAAAAAAAATTGGAAGATTACAAAGGTGCAATAGAAACCCTTGATAAAGTTCTGGCAATCGACCCGCAGGCAGTGTATTCAAAAGCTTTGAAAAAATTGATTTTGCAAAAGTATTTAAAGTAATTAAAATAATAGATCGGGCTAAAACCTGACCTATAATTATAACATATTTTTTCTCTTTTTCAAGTCATTTATTTTTTCATAAGAATATTCGATATTTTGTCTTAATTCTTCATCTTGCAAAGCTTTTTGTGCAATTGATTCTATTATTTCAATTGTTTCGAGTATGGAATTTCTGTAAATAAACATATTCAAGCCAGCGCGAATACCTTTTTCGCAGGCCTCAATCATATTTGACAAACTATTGCTTTGACTTTCCGCGTTTTGACCGGAATTGTTCGGCAGGGCTACGTGCGTAGCACCCTTCATTATCATGTCGTCTGAGATTATTACTCCGTTAAAGCCTAATTTATTTCTTAAATAAGAGATTGCATTTTTGCTTAAAGATGTCGGAATAACATCACGTTCGAAACATGTGCAGTGAAGATGCGCGACCATTATCATTTCTATTGTTTTTGCGCAGGCGGCAAAGGGTTTTATATGGGTGCGTTCCATTTCATCAAGCGGTAAATCAATCTCTGGCAGCGTCAGATGACTGTCAGCATTTGCATCGCCATGTCCGGGGAAATGTTTTACACAGGGGATAATCCCGTTTTCGCGGTATGCTTGAGAAACTATTTTTTCACACTTTATAACATCATCCGCATTGTTTGAAAATGCGCGTTCGCCGATAATCGGGTTATCAGGATTTGTGTTTACGTCAATGCAGGGAGCAAAGTTCAGGTTCAGCCCGTAACTTTTTAGTTCTTCAGCAATCTCGCGGGTTTGTGCCAGCAGAAAATCTTCTCCTTTTTCAAAAGCAAATTTAGCCGATAAATATTTTTTGCCGTTATGAATATTTTCTGTGCGTTCAACTCTTCCGCCCTCCTGATCTATTGAGAGAAAAGGAGGAATTAAGGCTTTTGATTTTATATCTGAAATAAGTTTGTAAAACTCATCTGACGACTTGATATCTTTGGTGAAAAAAATAATTCCGCCCAAACCCTTTGCAAGCGCTTTTTCATACCCGCCGCCATCTGTTCCGAGAATAAACATCTGGTATAATTTTGTTTTCAAATCCATTTTAAAGCACCTTTTCAGCAAGCGGAAAAAGTTCGTATAACTTTCCGTTTTCTATAACTTTTTCTATACCTTCAAGAATTTCTTTCAAATCTTTATCCGACGGAGTTTTAAAACCTTCAGGGAGTTTTATATCTTTTGTTGTTTTAGTTTCGACAAATCCTTTATTCTCTTTTAAAAAATTCCTATATGCATCAAGAATATTCAGGCTTTGTGAATCTATTGAAAAATTTTGCCCCGTATAATATTTTACGTCTTTTTTCAATTGTTCAATATATTTTTTTATAAAATCGATTTCTTCAAGCGTATCATTCTCCGAGTATTCGCCGCCGAAACACAGATTATTTAAAATTGGTTTTTCATCAAGATTTTTAATATAAACTGCCCATAAAATACAACCGAGATAAAACCCGAGATAATTTTTCAACAGTGATTGGATTTTCGGGTAAAACATCTTAAACTGCATCTTTTTCTGATTAAAATTTCTGCATGTGCTTATAGTGTCGTAGACATATTCAATATTCGGTTCAAATGCCGATATGTGCTGAATAAATCCCGGATCAAACTGTACGCCGTCTTCTATATCAATCATGTTTACTCCTTCCTATTGTAAATAGCCTGCCTTCTTGACATCTGATTATCCGCTAAAGCATCTCGAATTTTATTTTCCTTTTATTATTTTCAAGAACTTTTTGCTGAAATTCTTTGTCATACTGAAGTTTATAACCGTTTGTGAATGCTTTTACAACGGCTTTTGCAAAAGTTTTTCTTGCGCTCCAGTATGATGTATGCGCAAATAAAACGGAACGTTTTGACCATACGCTTGAATTATCATAGACAAAACCTTTCGGATTGGTTATTTCTATATTTGCAAGTTTTTGCATCTCATCTATTGTTAGATTTCTCGTGCTTGGAAATCCCAGCGGATCTTCGCGAAAATTCACTGTTATAAAGAAATTTCCGTTTTCAATTATGTATTTGAGCATTTGTTTATTGTAATCATTAAGTTCATAGTCAGGATCTGCAAGATCAGAATAGAAAAGTACCAGAGGACTTGCAAAATTTACAACACCGAGAAATGTATCAGGCGGAGCGCAGGCAGTTTTTGTTGCCTCCTGTAATTTTAAATAACTTTCTTCAAGCGAATTGTCATCAATTTTTTTCAAAATAAGATGCCCGTTTTGCGAAACAGTTCCTATTTGCGCTTTTGAAAGTGCAGAAATACAGGTATTTTCAAGCGGATGTTCAAGTGCAAATTTTTTCACATTATCGCTTACTTCTATTTCGTTGAACAAATCTTCGGGATTAAGATACGGAAGTTTGTTAAACATATATTCATAAGTTATGAAAGTTCCCGCTGAATACCCGTATAATATGACTTTGTTGCCTTTTTGTGCTTCTTTTATAACTGTTTCGTTTAATTCATCGAGTATCGGGAGCATGTTGTGCTGTTTTTGCACCCATATAGCATCGTGAAGGTAAGCTGTAAGCATTGAACGGACTTTATATGCAAGTGTTGGACTGAAAGCTTTTGATAAATCAAGCTGCTGCTGAACAAATTCCAAATCGTTTTTGCTTTTGTCCCCCCAGAAAAAAATAACGGGAGCTTCATTTATTTTGTATTGAGGTTTGTCTAAAAATGCTTCTTTTATTTCTTTGCTTTTTTCAAATTTTTCTTTTATAACAGGATGAAGTTTTTGTACCCCCTCAAGATACCAGTTGCGCATTTTTTCGTCATTGTTATTTGACCCGTTTATATAAACAAAACTTATACCTGTGTCAGCAAAACAAATATTCTGAAATAAAACTAAACCTAAAATAATCCCTAAAATCTTTTTCATGTTAATATAATAGCACAAAGGAGTAATTTATATGAAAAAATTTTTATTCGTTTTTGCTTTAATTGCATTTTTCTGTTTAGGAGTACAGGTTTTTGAAATTTTTAATTCTAATCAACCTTATAATTGTACTCTTGCAGCTAGAGGGTGTTGTTCGCGTCATGGCGGAGTTTGCGGCTGTTCCGGCGGACGGGCAAAATGCTGCGATGGAACCTTAAGCCCGACTTGCCAGTGTTTCATGGATGAGAATAAAGGATTACAGTTATAATTTAATACCCGCCCCTGCCCTCGCCCCTTTGGGGAGAGGGTTAGGGAGAGGGGCTTATCAGATGGCCGGAAGCCCGGAAGTCAAGAGGTCAATATTATCTGTGCTGCGCACTAAAATAGCTCCTGTAACCAGCTTGCCTTCTTGCCATCTGTTCCTCTGTTCTTCTGGTTGTAACCCACCCCTATCCCCTCCCTAAAAAGGGAGGGAAATAAGCCTTCCCTGGATAGGGAAGGTTTGGATGGGTTACAACTATAATATTTACAGGGAACACCCGAACCTCCAAAACGCACACTAGCTATAAAGCGACAATAGGGCGAGAGGTAATATTAATCGTTGGAAGTTATTTTGTAAACACCTGCAGCTACAGCACCTGCTGCAAAATTTGTCAGTATTGTAGCAAGAATAAGTTTTGTCTGAGTAATTCCCATTGTGAAAATACCCAATGCCGCAGCCGGGTTAAATGCACCGTAACATGTTCCATCAGTTGCAAGCAGACCCACAAGTACAACAGCTCCGATTGCAAGGCCGAAATAAGAATTTCCTTTTGTATCCTCTGATGTTGCAGTATGCAAAACCGTATAGCATAATGCAAAAGTAAATAAAAATTCACAGATTATCATAGGTATCATAGAATATGATGCTTCATTTGCATAAGGCGGTATTGCAACAATATATGCAGCTAAAAATGCAGCTAAAACACCGCCAAGAAATTGTGCAATTATGTACGGTGCAAAATCTCTCCAACTAAGCGCTCCTCTTATAGCAGCCGCAAGTGATACAGCAGGATTATAATGTCCGCCTGATACATGGCCTCCCGCATAAATCATTAACATTAATACAAACCCGACTGCCATCGGCGGAAACCCGCCTCTGCCGTTTGGAAACAGGGCGCATCCGATTGTGAATACAAGAAAAAATGTTCCGATAAATTCAACCAGACATTTTTTTAAAAGCTCTTTCATAAATTATTCTCCTTTTTTCGAAAAAATTTTACCATATTTTTTAATTTTATTCAATTAATCTTTTATGTTATAAATATAATTATGTTTTATTTTGAAGAAATTAACGGAAAAAAGATATTAAAAAGTTCTTTATTGAATGGCTTAAACCACTTTTTTACAATAAGAGAAAGCGTTATAAGAACAAAAGAGCCTGATTTTGAAAAAATTGTTAAAGAAAACAAAAAAGATATCTGCAAATATTTAGGGATTGATGAAAAATATTTAATTCACCCTTCACAAACTCATACATCAAATATTGATGTTGCAAAAATCGGGATATCATCGTATCCTGATACTGACGGTTTAATCCTCACAAACAAAGTTCAGGCTGTTTTTCTGAATTTTGCAGACTGCACCCCTGTAATTATTTTTGATCCGGAAAATAACATTGCTGCAGTATCTCATGCCGGCTGGCGCGGTACGGCCGGCAATATAGCTTCAAAAACCGTACAAAAAATGAAAGACGAATTTTACTCAAATCCAGAAAAGTTGAAATGTGCTATAGGACCGGCAATTTCATTTTGTTGTTACAATGTCGGAGAGGATGTATACAGAGAACTTTCGCAGACTGTGAAAGATTTTTCGGGGCTTTTTGAAATACGTCAGGGAAATATTTACGTTGATTTGAAAGGGATAAATAAACGCCAGCTTACAGAAGCGGGGGTAAAACCTGAAAATATTGATGTATGCCCGTATTGCACAGTCTGCAATAATGACTTATTTTTCTCCTACCGCAAAGAAAATGCAACAACAAACAGACACAGTGCGGTTATAAAATTATAAAAATTCTGGTGCAATAAGATTTAAGGCATAAAAAATTGTAATATAATCTTGAAAACTGACTAATGTACTGCCTTTTTCAGCCTTTTTTATTACGGATACAGGAAGTAAAGTTTTTTGCGCAAGTTCTTCAACAGTAATACCTATCTTTTTCCGCTTTGTTGTTATTTTTTTACCTATAAAATGCATGTCGTCTTTTATGGTCATATAAATATCCTTAAAATTTCTTTATAATATTCTCATTCACATTAAATATGTCTTATATATAAGACATATTTTACTTTATTGGAACTATTTTGTCAATAAAAATATAATTTGATTATGGATAATGCAAATAAAAGCTATATTCGTTCTTTATTGACTTTGAACAATGTATCTGTAATTAAACTTGCGCAGTTAATGACGGAAGAATTAGGTAAAAGCTATACAAGACAAAGCTTATACGGAAAGCTTGACAGAGATTCTTTAACACTAAAAGAATGTCAGGCAATTGCTAAAATTTTAGGCTACCATATTGAATTTATAAGAAATAAGCCGAATTATCCACATTCATAGTGAAAGTTTTATGCATTTAATAAATATTGAAATTTAGTTAATATTTTCCGGCTGCAATTTGTTCTGCTAACTCATCATACCTGTTTTTTAACGGAGACTTTTTTGCATAACGCATCAGTCTGCGTTTTGCAATTTCTTTTAAATATTCCAGCTTCTCAGGGTTGCCGTTATTTATAAAAAACAGCATTGCCTGTTTTCTGTTTTCAAATAATTCCCCCTCAGGCATTTTGGCAAGAACATCGCCGAATGTTTGAGGACGCGTTTTTCTATCCCATTCATAAAACGGAGTTTTTAAAAAACAGAATTTCTTAGCATAAGATAATATGCAGGGTGTCCATGAGACATCTTCGTATTTCAAAATACCAAGCGGATGCTCTTTAACAATTGATGCTCTGTAAAGTTTGTTCCATATTGCACAGTTGTAATACCCCGGTGTATACATAATCTCCAGATATTTATCAATATCAAGCGGAATATCTTCCATAAAAGGGAGATTGCAATGCGTTGTATACCCGTTATCCGTAATTCTGTAAAGCGGAGCAACAGCAACATCACAATCATTTTTGACTGCTGATTTATAAAGCCTGCTAATCATATCAGGACGTATAAGATCGTCGTTGTCAAGAAATGCTATGTATTCACCGTTAGCTGCTTCAATTCCTCTATTTCGGGTATCTGCCACACCGCCGTTTTCTTTTATTATTGAAACGATATTTGGATAATTTTTTGCATACCAGTCTATAATTTTCTGTGTATCGTCAATACTACCGTCATTAACTATTATTATCTCAAGATTGGCAAAATCCGATGCCAATGCACTGTCAACACTTCTTGCGATGTAATCTTTTGCATTATAAGCAGGAATAATCAATGATACATCAGGTTTTTTATATTTTCGTAATCCGAGAGACACAGGTTCTGATTCAGCAATAATCACTCTGCCTTCAACAGTATTTACAAACGCTTTTACAATAAACTTTAAACTGCTTTTGTAATCGCATAAAGAAAGATAATGCCTCAAACCGTCATTAGTCTCAAAAATCGGTTTTTTGCTGTTCTGCGTATAAACAAGAAAACCATCTGCATCGCCGCTAAAATTCCAGGATAAAAACAGATTATAATTGTAAGATTTATAAACTGTAACCCCTTCAAATTTATTTTTAGTTATATCAACCGGTGCAGAAGAGGCAAGAAAATTCCGTTTCCCGCTTTCGTCTTTAACAAAAGGTTTGATTTTATAATCGGTTTCTTTTCCTGTTTTTACGGTGAGAAAATTCGTATCGGAATTTTTATAACCGTTAAAGCCTGATTCAATTTCATCTCTATATAGTCTATAGCCTTGAGCACCTTCATATTTACTGCAGAAAAATTTAACTTCATCCGCATTTTCATGTCTGTAAATTAAATCAATATCATCAAACTTAAATTGGTGAATACGGGATTTATCTATTACAACACCGTCTTTAACAGCCTCTACAAAACATTCGTTATCTCCATAAGGAACAAGTGAAAATCTTATGGAATTGTTGTCATAAATTTTTGCACATTCACTAAAAACCTCACCGGTTTTACAAAAAACTTTGTAATAATCAGCACCTGACGGCACCCATGAAACAATTATTTTACTGCCTTTGATTTCTACATTCAAATCCATTTTATCAAATCCTCAGCCATATTATACCAGAAAACACAATATAAAAATATATTTCGTAAAAAATTACATCATACGCGTGATTTTCTGCTATAATAAATATATAAACGTATGGAGGGAATGTGTATGTTAAAAAAAGTTATTCTTGGTTTGCTTTTGGCATCTTTTACAATACCTGTGTTTTCGGAAGAAATCAATTTGACGCCGAAAAATTCATTTTCAGGTTTTAATAACAGCGGTGTTCGTACGAAATATCCGCAATTCCGCCAGTCTGTTTCTGCAGCTGACATAGTAGAAGAACAGAATGAAAACAGTTTTATGAAACCTAAATCAGTCAGGGAAATGGGAAATATAACTCCTTCAAATGACGGCAGAGCTCCAATGACATACAGCCAGTTCCCTCAAAATTATGACAGCTCAAACAGTATGATGATGATGCAGGGCGGTATGCAAAATATGTTTATGGGATATTAATATTCAAATAAATTGCTTAACTGCCAATCGGACTGTGAGAGTATACAGGAGCAGGTTTTGCAATATTAGTGCCGCCAAAATTAGGCTTGTGAAGTGGGAAAGCACTAAATATTATCTTTGATCCGCCGCCTCTTTTTCTTCTGATACGTTTATCACTTTTGTAATAGCCGTCTTCATCATAATAGCCTCCGCTTGGCGGCTTTACATAAACATAACGAACCTCAGGCTCCGGTTTTTTATTCGGATAATAAGTAATTCTTGCACCGGATGCGTTATTTGCACTGCCATATCTCAAAACTGTTTGTGCTTCAACAGGCGCAAAAGCTGAACAAACGCACATAAGTACAAATATAACCGCTAAATTTTTTTTCATTTTTACTCCTGCTACAAAGATTTGATTTCCCTTTATATATATAAAAACGAAAAAAACAAAAAATTGCCACAAAATTACATATAATCTGTAAAGTTTTGTAAAATATCCCAAAAAAAATTTAGAATAATAAATAAAATACAGACCTTAACTTCTGTAAAAAACTTGTTTTTGTTTTCGAAAATACAGAATACAATATTTTTTGCTCTTTTATCTCTGATGTCAAAAAATTAATCATCTCATCTTTGACTTTTTTGGTTTCTTGTTTCATAGCAGCAGTATTACGGCTGACATTTGCGCAATGCCTTCTATACTTTAATAGCACCTCCTGCAGATTTGCAAATTTTAAATAACGTATTGCCTTTGCAAACATTGCATAATCCTGAGCACCTAAATAGCCATCCTCATAGATAAGACCAAATTTTTGAAAATCAGCTGTCCGCCACATACATGCAGGATGAATTAATTCACACCGTTTTAAAAAATCAAAATATTTTGGGGAAGCTTTTGTTTTCCAGACCTTATTTTTCTTATGTCCTGAATGTTGTGAAAAAACTTCAATCCATCCTGACACAATTGAAATTTCCGGATGACTCTCCAAAAAATTATACTCCTTTTCAAACCTTTCAGGCAAAGATATATCGTCATGGTCATGAATTGCAATATATTTCCCGCGTGCTAAATTCAAAAGTTTATTTCGGGTTTTTGTTATACCTTCGCACTCACTGTTTTTGTAATATCTTATTCTGACATCAGAATATGATTTAATAACTTCTTCAACATTATTAACAGAGCCGTCATTTAAAATTATCAATTCAAAATTTTCAAAAGTTTGATTAAGTATACTTTCAACACACTCTCTTAAATACTCCTCCTCTGTATTATAAACTGCTAATAACACCGAAATCTCAGGCATTGTAGTCTCCATAATATGTGTTATGTTTTAAAATTATCACCCCTGCAAGTTTACCTAAATTTTTAGTAAATCTGGTGACAGAATTCAATAATTTTGTCATCCCCAAAGGAAGTGAAAAAATTATTGCAACAATATTACCGGTTAGAGTCATTAGTTTTTTGATTATATAAAATACCCGTTTAAAACAATTTTTTTTGTTAACAAACTTCGAAAGCGCTACAGAATAACCGTTATGAAAAGCACGCGTTAAAATCCATTTTATATTCGCACGCTCATCATTAATTAATTCGTAATTTACGGCATTACAATTCCAGCCGATATTATAACCGAACTCCTTTAACCTTGAAAAAAAATCTGTATCTTCGCTTCCTGAAAAATTAAAATCTGCAGAAAAATATATTTGGTTTTCTTTTATAATATTTAATGGGAAAAAAACATTCCCGCTGGCACATGTCTCTTTGTAAGCACCAAGCTTTTTTGATGAAACCGTATTAAAAATTTGATTGTTGATTATGTAATCAGGATAATCATTCTCAAATTTTTTATACGTCGGTCCGCTGCTTATATATACGTCTTCAAACCTGTTATAAAATTCTACATGATTTATTAACCAGTTTGTATCAGCAATTTCATCATCATCTATAAACGCTATATGGCTTGCCCCGAGACTAATTGCTTCTTTTATTGCTTTGTTTCTTATATTTGAAAGTCCTTGTTTGAATTCGGTTGTGTAATGAACCGGTAAAACATCTTTAAATCCTTCAGTCGTTTTTTGAGCACTTTTTTCTTTATCATTATCCGCTATGAGGATTTCTGTTCTTATATTTTCAGGATAATTGATTGTACATAAATTATTAAGGAGTCTTTTTAATTTTTCCGGCCTTTTAAATGTACAACAGCAGATCATTATGAATGTTACAGGCGATTTTGCCGTTTTATCTTGTTTCATATTCTCCTCAAAGATTATATGCATACGTCTATATTATCATAAATAAATATACACATACAATAAATTATTAAGATTTATATACCTATACGCCTAGTTAAAAGCAAATATATACATTGATGTTCTTAAAAACTAATCGTATACATCATATTTTGATAATGGAGACGCCGTAATGATGAAGTTCGATGATAAAAAATTTTTGGCAGAACGCATTAGATATCACAGAAAAAAGATGAATTTGACACAGTCAGAACTTGCGGAAATGGCTAACCTTAGCGACCAGCATCTTTCCAGAATTGAAAGAGGTTGTTACACACCATCGTTAACTACATTCTTTGTTCTTGTAAAAATATTAAAAATTGATTTGAGTGAATTCGGCTTTGATGCCGCAGAGACAAAAAATCCTGAGAAAGAAAAATTAATTGATATAATTAACAAAGCCGGAGATTATGAACTCACTTTTTTTAATGATGTAATTTTATCTCTTGAAACTGCTTTGCATAAAACGAAGAAAAATATGCATAACCGTTTCTTTATGTAAAATTATTTTTTCATTTTAATTAAATGCTTTCCTCGTTCAAGTCAAAATTTTCCGAATTAACTTCTCTTAAAAATTCAATCCAGCAGTTGTAATAATCGGCAAGTGCGTAGGTATAACCCGCCACTATAGATCTGTAAGACTGTTCCATAACGATTAGAGTTGTTAGAGATGCTTTTCCGTTAGCATAATTTTTCTGGGCGACTCTTATCATGTCTTTCGAATTTTTTATAAGGTTATCATTATAGTAATTGAGATTAATTTTCGCAGTAACAAATTTTTCGTATGCACTGTTAAGATCATTCACCGCTTTATTTTTTACCGACATATAATAAAGCTCTGCCTGATTAACTTCTGTTTTAGCATTTTGAATTTCCGGTTTGTATGCATAGAAAAGAGGAATATTTACAATATTTGCCCCTGCATAAGCGCCTTGAGTGTAAGCACCGGCTTCACTCATTCCTTTTGTCATAAACCCGTAGCCGCCTTGCAGCTCAATATCCGGAACTCTCTGACGGCTTACGTAAATAAGATTTTTTTTGGCAACATCTATTTTTTGCTGTGCGATTTTTATATCAAATCTGTTTTTAAGAGAACTTTCTTTAATTGCATCAAATGAAGGAAGCTTAGCAAGAGGCTTCGGGCTCAAAAGTGCTATAAAATCGTCCTTATCCGAAAAATTATCATCTTCGGCATCATATAAAATTCCGCTTGTGTTATTAGCATTTATTGCTTTATTAAAATTATACATAGCACTTTTTACGTTAGCTTTTTGCGTGTTAACCTGAATTACAAGCTGATCAAGTGCTATTTCTGTTTGTATAACATCAATTTCTTCTACTTCACCGGCCTGAACACGTTTTTTTGCAATCGCCAAAAGATCATTTAACAATTTCCTGCGTTGTTCCAGAACTATCAAAATTTCTTTTGCAGCAACAAGATTAACATAAGCTTCCCTTACATCCATTTTTAAATCAAACTTTACATAATCAAGGTTTTGCTTTTCCAGCTCCAGATTGGACAGTGCAAGCTTTTTTCTTGCATCACGTTTTGCAATTTCTATTTTTTCACTTACTCCGGCAGTTTGCGGATTTCCGCGCCCTATATCGCCTATGTTAAAAAATGTATTTATTTCCGGATTTTGAAGTCTGTTTGATGCCTTTACAGAATTTATTGCCTTATCAATATTCATTTTTGAAGCCTGATAATCAATATTGTTTTCAAGAGCTATATCAAGAGCCTCCTGAAGCGAAATTTTTTCAACATTATTCCGGGCCAAACAAGCAGGGCAAATGAGGAATATTAAAATTAATATTAGACATTTTTTCATATTCAAAATTATAACATTAATAATTTTTTCTTGTATAATAAAAAAGTAAAATTTGTTATTTAGGAAGGCGGTAGAAATTATGTTTGAAGTTGATAAGGAAAAATGTATCCATTGCGGGCTTTGTGTTAAAGACTGTTCTGCAAAGGCTCTAAAATTCAATGATGAACAATTCCCGGAAATTGATGAAAACAAATGTTTTCAATGCCAGCACTGTCTTGCAGTCTGCCCTGTAGGCGCAATATCAGTCTGCGGCAAAAATCCCGGGGACTCAGACAAAATATACTTCCAAAATCCGGAAATGATTTTGAATTTGATTAAATCAAGAAGAAGTTACAGACATTATAAGCAAGAAAATCTCGCTCAAGCTAAAATGCAAAAACTTAAAGATATGCTTAGATACGTACCGACAGGGTGTAATTTTCATAAACTTCATTTCGCATTCATTGACGATATTGAAGTGATGAATGAATTCCGCTCTTATGTAAACAAAAAAATCTTAGATGCTTTAACTAAAAAGCCTGTGAGAGCTATTGCAAACAAATTCAGCAAATATTCAAAAGCTTTTCTTAACGGCGAAGATATAATATTCAGAGGCGCCCCGCACATGGTTGTTGTTTCAACACCTGTCGATGCGCCATGCTTTAATGTTGATCCAATGATTGCACTGAGTTACTTTGAGCTTTACGCACAGAGTATGAATGTCGGAACATGCTGGTGCGGTCTGGCCGAATTTTGCCTTCTTATCATGCCTGAATTGTCAGACTATTTGAAAATTCCTAAAGGCTACAAAGCTTCTTACGTGATGCTTTTCGGCGAACCTGACATAAAATTTGCAAGAACTGTCCAGCCTGAACCTTTTGAAATAGACTCAGTACAAAAAGGCGAATTTAGAAAATTAGGACTAAAAGAAAAATTCCAGAGATATTTTTGGAATTTAAAATAATGATATATGAGTTGAAACCCTAAAATCTTTGTTTAAGTTTTAGGGTTTAGCTCTTCACGCCGTTTTTTATTTCAAATATTTTCTTGTCATAACAACATTTCCATATTCATCAAAGGCTTTGTCTTTTAACCAGTGTGCAATAAGTCTGCCCTGCGAAGTATAAATAAATGTTTCATCCTCTGATACACGAACACCCATATTAACAAGTCTGCCTGAAACAGAATATTTATAAAATTTATAAGGATATTCAAGCCTGTCTTTTTCTTCAGTATAAATAAGCCTGCCGTTTTGAGAATAATACCAGACGTGATATTTATCATTGTTATACATAACAGCATAAGTAAAATCTGAAAAAAATGCCAAAACCCTGTCCTTCAGCTCTACATTTCCTTTTAAACAATATTTTAAATTTTCCCTGTTATTTTTGTCCGTAATATTTTCAGCAACAATAAAAGCATCAAAATTTTTCTTTGTGGTCTGTAAAAGATCTTGCCTTGCAGATTGAATATTATAATTAACTTCACCTGTTAAAACAGTCTTTGCATAAACAGGAATTGTACAAAATATTACAATAAGTAACAATAAATATTTAAACATATAAAAGTATTTAATGATTTTTTTCCGTCAAGTCAATGTTTTTATAAAACTGTACAATCGGCTAATTGCCTTAATTAATAAATCCATATTAAATATAATTAAATCTTTTTCATACTTCCAGCTATTCTTAATTCCAACGGAGCTTTTTCATCTCTGTGGAGATTTTCAAAGTAATTTGAAAATTATATCAGAGACTTAAGCTCCTTTTTTTATTAGAAAATGTTGATATTATTAAGATAAACTCAATCTTTGTCAGAAATTGTATGTTGAATATTTATAACCTCTTTTATTAAAAAAACAAAAACATCAGACAAACAAACTTGTCAAAGTTTTTTACCAAATATAGATGAAAAATCCAAGATTTTAATACTTTACTCTATACCCGGCGTAAAATCTTTGCGTGAACAACAGTATTATGCGCACCCGCAAAACAGGTTTTGGAAAATAATGGAAAAATTTGCAATCCCGATAATTTATCAGATTTATTTTATGAAAATAAACTACAAATTTTATTAAAAAATAAAATTGTACTTTTGGATGTTATTCAATCTTGCCAACGGAATGGCAGCCTGGATTCTAATATTCAAAACGAAATACCAAACAATATTACTGAATTATTAGAAAAATTTCCGAATATAAAATACATCTGTTTAAACGGTAATAAAGCATATTCAGCCTTCAAAAAACATTTTCCAAAGTTATTAAAAAAATACCAATGTTATAAATTACCTTCAACAAGCCCCGCAAATGCGAGATATAAATTAGACGAATTATATAAAGAATGGCAACAAGCCATTTGCCCTGATACCTTCCGACTAAAATATCAAACTAATGATACTTTATGTCAAAATTTCTGACACATTACATCTGCAATAATTTCTTCAAAGGATAAATGTATTGAAAGCATTAAAAAAGAGCCCGAAGGCTCTGATTTTAATGGTTCTATTTGTTTGAAATGGTGGAGGTTAGGAGATTCGAACTCCTGACCCCCTGCGTGCAAAGCAGGTGCTCTACCAGCTGAGCTAAACC
>CALVEO010000018.1 GCA_944326615.1 Candidatus Gastranaerophilales bacterium
ACGCGTGGAGGGATTCGAACCCCCGACCTTTTGGTTCGTAGCCAAACGCTCTATCCAACTGAGCTACACACGCTTAATATTTTTATGGCGCGGGGAACATATTAACAAAATATATTCTAACAAAAAAAGATTTATTTTCAAGTTTTTTATTTTTATTTTAAAAACGGCATTATAATTAATCTTTTTTTTATTAAACGTGTTATTCTCGAATTGAGAGGTAAATTTTTATGGAAAAATTAACAGAAAGAGAAATTGCAATATTAAAACTTCTTACCCAAGGATATGATAACAATGAAATAGGTGAAATTATCTTTATAAGTATTCATACTGTTAAGGCACATATTAGATCAATAATGAGAAAATTAAACGCGAAAAACAGAACAAATGCAGTTTATATAGCAGTAATTAATCATTTACTTGACGATTAAAATTGTTACAATTTGATAGCTTTTCTTGCCCGTTATATAATAGTAATGAGTGAGAGTGTATCTATGAAAAAATTACTAATATTATTATCTTTTTTATTTATATATTTACTTACATTTGTCCAAAATGCATTTGCCGGTGAACTTTACAAGTTTTCGTCTGCGAATTTTGACACTTCAAATTCCTTGATTGTATTATCTGCTCAAGATACCCAGGGGAGCTCTGTATTATCTAATATTAAACTCGTAAAAATGGACAACCCCAAAAGAGTTTACTTTGATTTAGATTCGTCGATTATTACATTTCCCAAGCAGGATTGGGTATTTAATTCCGGCTGTATTAAAGAAGTAAAAATTAACCAATTCTCGACAAACCCGGATGTTGTACGTGTAGTATTATACTATGATAACGGGTTTAATCCAAATGACATTGAATTTACAAGGGTAAAAAATAATATAATAATCAAGCTTAAAAAAGGCACTATAGGAGATAATGAATATTTTCATAATACATACAGAGATGAACATTCTTCAGCCAGCGATTTTTATGAGTATTTGACTATTACAACGCCTGTAACACAAAGTCAGGACTCTCTTGTTGGGCAAATTCAGGAAGCATTTAATACTCAGGCCGAACAAATAATGGAGAGAAAAGAACTTAAACTTAATACAAAATACTATTTAAACAACATAACACCTAAACAAAATGGAATTCTTTTAAACGGGTTCGGCTCTGTTACAATTGAAAAACCAATGATTTTATACAATCCTACAAGAATTGTGTATGATCTTCCCAACACTCTTGTAGACATGAAAATAAGAAATAAAGAATACAGAATCAATGAAACTGAAACCGTAAAAATCGGACAATTTTCCGTCAACAAAGCCAGAATTGTAATAACAACAGATGCTGTCAGCGATTATATTCCAATATATTCAAGCGATAATCAGTCTTTAATAATTGCGAATTATAAAAAAACTAATAACTCAACATTATATAATCATTCCAGCAATGCAATCAGCTACAGCAAAGAAAAAAAAGATTCGCTTACGGAATCAATGATTATTAAATTTGATTCATCAATTGTTCATGGGCTTGACAGATATAACGATAAAGTTATTTTATACCTTTACAATGTTTCCAAATACAGCGATGAAAACTTTAAAAACACATATAAAAATACATTCTTTAATGATTCATATATAGAATTAATGCCAAAAATAGGCTTAAAACTTGTTATTCCGACCCAACAGGATGCTATAGCAAGCACTTATCTCGGAGCAGACGGGAGAAGTATAAAAATAACAGTTAAACAGGCTAAAGAGCCTTCTAAACCAATAATGCTTAATCCACCTATCAATAATAATAAAATATCATCAGACAAGAAAAAAGTTGTTATTGATGCAGGTCATGGCGGTTCTGATGCCGGTGCAATCGGCGGTGGAATTTACGAAAAAGATATTACACTGGATGTTTCCAAAAGAGTGGAAGAAATCCTAAAGAAAAAGGGATACCAAGTATTGATGACAAGAGATGATGACACTTATGTATCCCTGCAGGACAGAGTTGCAATAAGTGAAAATTTCGCTCCAGATATATTTGTAAGTATTCATGTAAATTCAAGCGTAAGGCCTGAAATTACAGGCGTTGAGACTCATTACTATCATCAGGAAAGCATGTCTCTTGCTCAAACGGTTCATTCATCTTTTGCAAGTTCTGTTCAATCTCCTAACAGAGGTTTGTTTAAATCTAAATTTTATGTTATAAATCATACTACATGTCCTGCGATATTAGTCGAAATAGGTTTTATTTCAAACAGCGGTGAACGAGAACAGCTAATTGGCAGCAAACGCAAGCAGGCAACTGCTAAATCAATAGCTGAAGGTATTGATAATTATTTTAAACAGTATAAATAGAGACAAAAATGACCCAGCAAGATAAAAGACCAATAGCATTTTTTGATTCCGGCGTAGGCGGATTAACTGTTTTTGCGAAAGTAAAAAAACTTCTGCCGGAAGAAAATTATTTATACTTTGGCGACACAAAAAATATGCCTTACGGAGAAAAAACAGAAAGCCAGCTTGTGGACTTTGCGGACAGGATTTTTAAATTCTTTGAAAAAGAAAATGCAAAAGCCGTTGTAATGGCTTGCAATACAACATCTGCCATTACCTATGAAAAACTTAAAGACAAATATAACTTCAAAATATACCCTATAATTCAGTCTGTGAGTTCATCTCTTGCAAAAATGGAAAACTTGAAAAAATTATGCATAATTGCAACCCCTGTAACAATAAACTCACATGCTTATTCCCGAGAAATTACAAAATACAATAATGAAATACAGGTAAATGAAATACCTGCCCCAGGTTGGGTAAAAATTGTCGAAGAACACAGAATTAATCAGCCTGAAAGTATTATAGAAATACAAAATATTCTACACAAAGCAGAAGAATTTGAGCCGGATAAAATAGTTCTCGGATGCACACACTATCCATATCTTATGAGTATATTAAAAAGATTTATGCCCAAAGAAAAATTTATTGATCCTGCAACTTATTTTGCACAAAATATAAAAGAAGACCTTGAAAAAAGCGGGTTGTTGAATAACAAGAATGAATATGAAAAATTTTATGTAAGTTCTAATCCTGAAAACTTCAAGAAAGCCTCAGAACTGTTTTACAAACTAAAAAAAGCTCCTTTATTAAAAAGTGTCTAATTTATTAATAATATAATCTATACAGCTTTCATAATCAGGCATTACGATGATTGAAGAATTAATTTTATCGGCAGAAACATTGAGTACAGAAGTATTTTCTTGAACAGCAAAAACAGGAATATTATTCTTTAAGGCTTCAAATACAGGAATTGAACCTAAAGCATCATACGGCATAACTAAATAGTCAAGATTTTCAATAGAAATTCCTCCGTAACCGCTAAATTTAGGCGCATTATTTAAGCCTATCAAAATACAAGGCAAAAATGTAGGCGTAATATATTCAGATGCGGCACGTGCATCGACAGCATCAGCTGATATCTGATAATCTCTAAATGCAGGAGAATGAGCACATGGAACATTCAATTCTTTAGAAATATAATGAGATAAAATAGCTTCAACACCGCCTACAGGATCAACTCCTATGCCTTTTGAATAATCCGGATTATCATTTTCAGGCTCATCAAAAAGACAAACGAGCGCAATAGCATTACATCCCAGCTCCAACAGTTTTTTGGAAGCATTAAGAAGGGGCTCAGGATTTTCAACGTAACCTGTTGAAATACCGCTGTTTTCTATATTAAAACCGACACCAACGCCTGCTTCTGTAACCTCATACCCTTCAATATCAATGCCGTATATACATTTCACAGCATTTATGGTATTGATATGCACCTGCAAAACATCTGATGGTATTGCTTTATCAAAAACAACGCCGATTTTATTGTTATTTGAAGGTATAAGATTAAGATTTCCCTTAAAAAATTCATCAATCGCATAACCTTCAACATACAGCATATTATCCGTAATTCCGGAAAAACAACCTGCGTTAACCACATTAGGATTAACTATTAGATTAGAAATCTTAGCAAATTTTTTAGCATAACAGCTTGCATCTCCGGCATAACCGCCAATGGAAGCTCCAATACCAGTCGGGACAATAAAAGCGCCTAATTTTTCTCCGTTATTCAACATAAATATATAATACAACAAAAAAAGCAGTCGTTTGACTGCTTTTTATATATTTAATAAATTTATTACTGCTGAACACCGCCGTATGAGAAATCATTTTTGATATTTGTCTGAAGCAGTTTTGTCCATGTTGATTCAAATGTTGTAATCTCATTAAGCTGCGTTTCCAAATTATTTTTTTCAAGCTCTAATTCCTGCTCCCAGGAATTTAAGTTAGCAAGCTCAAGCTCATGCTCATTATCACATTGTTCCGAAAGCATTTCATATGTTGCAGGATCTGTTTCATAATAATTATAATAGATTTCGTCAACTTTATCATTATATTTTGCCTGATTTTCTGCTACCTGCTTAGATGCATTCAAAGAATCCATCATATTAGTAGACAGTTTGTCATTAATTAAAGATTTTTGCTTTGTGTACATTAGCAGTGTTTCATGAATATTAGAAATAGCCATATCTCTCGTCCTCTTATTTTTACTTCTCTTATATATATAAACAATTTTCAGACAGGGCAATTTCATAAGGCTAAATATTCTTTACATTTGTTTACATTATATACAGAAGTAAAAAATAAACTATACAAAGGTTATAATAAATTATTCCGAAATAAATTTTATTTATTGTTTTTTAATATATAATTTTACTATGAAAGAATACAATTTTTACATAGTTCCGACACCCATCGGGAATTTAGGCGATATAACTCTCAGAGCAATAGAAATTTTGAAATCTGTTGATGTTATAGCTTGCGAAGATATACGAGTTACACAAAAACTACTCAATCATTTTGATATTAAAACAAGATGCATTTCATATCACAAATTTAATGAAAAAGAACGTGTGGATTTTTTCCTAAAAATTTTGAAAGAAGGAGAAACAATAGCACTTGTATCAGATGCCGGCACCCCTCTTTTTTGTGATCCCGGAGCCGTAATCGTTGAGGAATTGAGAAAAAATAATTTCACTGTAACTGCTCTTGCAGGAGCCAATGCTGTAGCAACATTTCTTTCACAAATTCCACGAGATGGGGAAGATTTTACGTTCGTTGGATTTTTACCGAAAACAAAATCGCAAATTGAAAATATTATTAAAAAATATAAATCAACCGATATAGTTTTCTACGATTCTCCAAACAGAATTTTAAATACTCTTGAAATAATAAAGGAAACAAGGCCTGATTCCCGCTGTGCAATAGGACGGGAATTAACAAAAATATTTGAAGAAATTGTAATAGATAAAACTGAAAATGTTATAGAATATTTCAAAAACAATCCTGTAAAAGGAGAAATTGCAGGACTTATTTTTCGCGAAGCAACAAATGAAAATGACTTGGATATTGATGAAAAAATCGCCCTTTTAAAATCGAAAAATTTTAGAGCAAAAGAAATCTCTATTATTCTTTCAGAACTTTATCATATTAACAAAAATGATATTTATAAAAGATGTTTAAGTTAATTTACATGTTTCACTTTTTTTAATTTATGATATAATATTTTTAGGATAGTAACATTGAAGTTTTTAAGGTAGAGATTTTTTGAACTTACAAAAAAATATATACATATCTTTAATAGCCCTGATGCTGGTTATAATGTGCCCTGTTCAGAGCGCTGCAAAAGGTAATTTTTGGGGAGATACGGTTGATACGGAAATACATAACGTTCAGCCACAGTCCGGTGTTCAAACAAATCCCCCTGAAACAACTTCATCCGATATCAATTCCCAGTCTGCTGAAAAAGGCAAAAAAATAATTAAAGATATTGAAATTATTGGAAATAATATCATTGACAAATCTCTAATCTTAGAACAAATGAAACTTCAACAGGGTGATGCATATAACAGAGATCTTGTACGCCATGACCTTAAAGCTATCTATGAATTAGGCTATTTCACAGAAAAAATGAAAGCCATACCTGTTAACAATTCTGATGGGACCGTAACTTTAAAAATTGTACTTGAAGAAAATGCACCTGTAACCGATTTTACAATAGAGGGCAATACCGTAATCTCTACCGATGAAATACTAACTTATCTTATGCCAATGAAAGGCAAGCCGCAAAATATTGCCGATATAAATGACGCCATCGCAAAAATTCAAGACTGTTACAGCTCAAAAGGATATATTCTGGCAAGAATAGAATCTGTCTCTGATGATCCGGATGGGACTGTCAACATCAGCATTAAAGAAGGTACAATTAACAGAATCCTTATATCAGGAAACGAAAAAACAAAAGATTATGTTATTGAACGGAATGTCTTAACAGAACCGGGACAGGTCTATAATGAAAACCTTTTGAAAGAAGATCTCGTAAGACTTTATGCCACACAAGCCTTTAAAGATGTTACAAGAGAAATTGAACCGACAGAAGATCCTGACAAATATGATATTACAATTAATATCGAAGAACAGAGAACTGCAAGCATTTCAGTAGGCGGCGGTATTGACTCTGTTACCGGGGTATTCGGCTCTGTTGGAATATCTGACAACAACTTTATGGGAAGAAATGAAAGAATTTCATTAAACGGTATTGCAGGTACCGGCGTAATTCTAAATGACTCATCTATCAAACGCCGTATGAATTTGCAGGCAGAATTAAGCTATTTCAAACCATATTTTTATAATGCAGATACCTCATTAATGAGTAAAGTATTCTACAGAGACTTCGGCTCGTATCAGGTTCCACTGGCAATTGAAAGAAGAATAGGTGCAGAAGCAACCGTTGCACATAGAATGAAATGGAACAAACACGTAACGGGTACTTTCTCGCTTGGGGTTGAAAATATTGATGTTTCAGAAGGTGATGGACGCAAAATCAGTAATCTATATTCAAGATACAATATACCTATTTCTGAACGTGCAAGACAATTGGAAGGCGGTTTTTTCCTGTCTTTGAGCCCGGCATTACTTTATGATACACGTGATAATGCTACTGTTACAAGAAAAGGAACAATGGCAAGCATCAGGTTTGATGAAGAATTCGGACTGATTGACTTTGACAAAACCCATGGAAAACTAACCGGTATGGTTAAGCAGTATATTCCTGTCGGGAAAAAATCATCGTTGTCATTCACAGCAAAAGCCGGCGGGAAAATACATGGCGACAATATGCCTGAGGTAATGGCATACAGATTAGGCGGCCCTTACACAATCAGAGGTTTCAAAATGAGCGGGGTAGGTACAGGTGATGCTTTTGTTATGGGTAGTGCAGAGTTTGCAACTCCTATTCCGTTCCTTGACAGAACACGAATTAACTTCTTAAATAACTTAAGATTTACTGTATGGGCCGATGCAGGTAAAATATTCAACCCGTCAATAACCGATCAGATATATGACAGACCGCTTTATGCAGTGTCTGCCGGTATCGGTTTAAAACTTTATATTCCCGGAATGGGACCGCTATCAATTGATTACGGTATTCCGCTCACCAATCCGGGCGACAACGGCAACAGAGGCGGTTACTTTACGTTTGGTGTAGGCGACTTAATGTATTAATAAAATTCCTTAGGAGGTAAGAACATGAAAAAATTTAAATTATCAGCTCTTTTAATGACAGCAGGATTATTCCTTGCTATAGGCAATCAAGCTTACTGTGCAGGGGTAGGTTATATTGATTACCAAAAAGTACAGGAAAATTTTCCATATGCACAGCAGGCTGTAAAAGAAATTGATGCTAAAGCACTTGAAATGCAGCAGTATATGGTCGACAAAGAAAAACAGTATAAATCTTTAGACACTCCATTGAAAAAACAAAACTTTGAAGAACAAACAGCCAGAGAATTCAAGCTTAAACAAGATGCTTATATGAAATTAAAAGCCCAAAAAGAAGAAGAAGTATATAACAAAATCCAAGCTGCAACAAAACAGGTTCTTGTACAACAGAAACTTGACGCAATTGTAGATTACAGAGTTATTTTTGTCGGCGGTGTTGATATTTCAGATCTTGTTATACAAAAATTAAAAAGCGGCCAGTTTTAGCAACGTGCCGCTGACATATCAGACTATAAAAATTTACAAATACTCAAAGGAACACCATGAAATATTCAAAATACGGGGAACAGTATCATATCGGACTTAATAAGGGAGATATCGGCGAATATGTAATATTGCCGGGTGATCCCAAAAGATGTGAAAAAATAGCAGCATACTTTGATAATTCAAAACTTATAGCTGACAGACGTGAATTCACAACCTATACCGGGATTTTAAACGGAGTAAAAGTAAGTGTAACCTCGACCGGTATAGGAGGCCCCTCAGCTGCTATCGCAATGGAAGAACTTGTAAATGTAGGAGCCAAAACATTTATAAGAGTTGGTACCTGCGGCGGGATTGATACGAATGTTAAAGGCGGAGATATCGTAATTGCAACCGGAGCTGTAAGGATGGAAGGTACTTCAAGAGAATACGCACCGATTGAATTTCCTGCTGTTGCTAATCTCGATGTTGTCAATTCTCTTGTACAAGCTTCAAAAAATCTCGGTTATGAACATCATACAGGAATTGTCCAATGCAAAGACTCCTTTTACGGACAGCACAATCCTGAAAGAATGCCTGTTAGTTACAAACTTTTAAACAAATGGGAAGCGTGGAAACGGCTTGGATGCCTGGCCTCAGAAATGGAATCAGCCGCGCTTTTTATTGTCGGAAGCTTTTTAAAAGTCAGAGTCGGCTCTGTTTTTCTGACAGTTGCAAACCAGGAACGTGAAAAAATCGGACTTGAAAATCCTGTTGTCCATGATACAGATAAAGCCATTAAAACCGCCATAGAAGCATTAAAACTTCTTATTGGAAAAAACTAAGGAGATATTTTTATGTATAACAAAAAAATGCAGTATGTAATTAAAACCTGCCCCAGCGACAACACTCAGGAGCTTCAAAACCTCTTAAACGAAATGTCTATGAATAACTGGGAATTATACAGCATGCAGGAGGTTGAAAATGAGGATGGACAAATTCTGTGCCACTGCATTTTTATGCGCGAATCAGAAAATTCTGCAAACGAAATTAATGCCGACACTATAAATATCTCCACATTTAAAAGCCAGATGGAAAAAATGCTATCGCCAGAGCTTTCTCCTTATGAATTATGCCTTGATATTCAAAGTAAAATAAGAGATCAAAAAGCTAAAATTGCCAAAATAAAAAAAGAACTGGAAGGCGAAGCTCCTGCATCTGTCAGCAGAAAAAAACTCAATGATAAAATATCTGCCGGTTTAAAAGAACTTGATGAATTAAAACTTAAACTTGCAAAAGCTACATCTCCCGATGCAATGTATTCAAAATTAAAAGAAGAAAAATTATCAATTCACTTAAGTGAAGAAATTTTGGGTTACATAGATCCTGACAGCGAAATCCCCGAAGAAGAACTTGTCGCAGAAACAGTAAAATCACGTCTTAAATTAACAGAAGAAACCGGTTATGTTATTCCTAAAATTGTTTTTCAGGATGATGAAAGCTTAAATCCGTATGAATTTTCAATAAGAATTCGCGGGATTGATGTTTTCAAGGCATGTGTATATCCGCAGTTTTTAATGTATTTTTCAGATGAACTGCACCTTGAAAAGAAAATTAAAAATTCCGTAACGGACACTGATAAAATTACCGGCCGGAAAATTGTATGGATAGAAAAAGAAAAAACAAAAGATTTCTGGCAAAA
The DNA here is from genome assembly GCA_944326615.1 of Candidatus Gastranaerophilales bacterium. Classification (GTDB taxonomy): domain Bacteria; phylum Cyanobacteriota; class Vampirovibrionia; order Gastranaerophilales; family Gastranaerophilaceae; genus Stercorousia. The sequence goes on from CALVEO010000018.1 coordinate 9,766, forward strand.
TGGTATATCCGGTGCAGAATATATTGCACACGCTTTAGAATTCTGCGCTGTCAAATATGTTGATGAGCTTTTGGATTATGAAGAACTTGATAAATACATTAATGTAGTAAACGATACAAATGATTTTCTGGTATCAAATATAATACCTGATTTTATATCTTTATCTGACCTGCGTTTTATTTTAACAAGCCTTATCCGGGAAAGAATATCAATTAAAGATATTACATATATCTTTGAGAAAATAAACGATTTTGCACAGGAAAGCACCAAATCAGATTTAATAAAAAAAATCAGACTCTCTTTATCGAGACAGATTTGTAAAGACTACGAAAATACAGATGGAGTTATTTCCGCCTTTGAAATTTCTGAAAAAACTCTTGAAAAATTTATGCCGAATTTCGATGAAAGTGACGACTCCATAATTCGTATAGATGCAGGATTTGCAGAAAAACTAGCTGACAAACTCCTGAAAAAATCAGCTCAGTTGAATATTCAATCTCCGAAACTCTTGGTTCCTCTGGAGTTCAGACATCTAATTTTTACACTTTTAAGCAATTATATGAATAATATAACAGTTCTCTCAAGAGAAGAAATAGGATGTAATTCTCAAATTGAAGTTATATCAGAAATTTAATAATATGTTACAAATAGTCAAAAAAAGTTTTTGTTGGATTTAATATAATTGTATGCATATATCAGGGATAAAGAATTACCAATTATCATTTCAGAGGCGTCCGACAAAAGATGAAGAACCGGGCTTAAAAGATACAATAGACAAAACTTATAAAGCTCTCGGCACAAAAGAACGTATTGTAATCACACATGGCTCGTGTTTTCCTGCATCGCAAATCGAAAGAAACACAAATATAGGCAGTCCGTACGGCCAATCTGCAAAAGACTGGGCAAAATTTTTAATGCTGTACGGTTTTAACGGAAATCAGCTTGGCCCCGGCGGCCAGCTTGAATTTAAAGACGGAAAAATAAAACCGTCTCCTTATAATGCATCTGCTTTTGCGAAAAATAAACTTTTTATAAATCTGCATGATTTAACTACAGATAAATACGGCAGAATATTGTCAGAAGAAACATTCAACAGCGTAACCAAACCGCCTGAAATTACTGCTAAAGATTACGAATTTACAGACTTTAACGAGGCCGTAAAAACATACGATAAAGCTCTTTCAGAAAGCTGGAAGAATTTCAAAGCAAATGTAGCAAAAGGACAGCCCCAAGCTCTTGCTTTGAATAAAGAATTTAAATTATTTTTGCAAAAACATAATGAACGGCTTACAGAAGAAGGTGTATTCAAAGTTTTAGCGAAACATTACAACACCGATGAAACAGCCGACTGGCACAACGATATTGATGAAAATTTGATGGTTGATGTTAAAAACGGTGATATAAAAGCAATCAAATATTATAATGAGCTTGTCAAAAATAACAAAAATGAGATTGATAAGCATAAGTTTGAACAGTTTATAGCGACAAAACAAATAAAAGAAAATAAAGAATGGCGCGATAAATACGGGTTTAAATATTATAATGATCTGCTTGTAGGCTGTTCAAAAATGGATAAATGGCGCTTTAAAGACGCATTTTTAAAAGACTGGGAAATGGGAGCCAGAGAAGCCGGCGGAGTTTCCCAAAGATGGTATATTCCTGTAATAGATCCTAAAAAAATATTCAAAAACGACAAATATGAACTTAATATCGGCGGAGAGTTTCTCAAAGAAAAAATAGACTTTGCACTTGAATTTAATGAGAACATAAGAATTGATCATGCAATGGGGCTCATTGAACCGTATTTATTATCAAAACATGCAGATAAAAAAGAATTTGTAAACGGACCTCAAAAAAATGAAAATGTTGAAAAATATATTTCCCAGCTTAGAGATTTTAAAGGCGAAGAATATGACAAATACTGGGATTACCCCAAACTCGTAGAAAAACTTGTATTGCCGGAACTGAAAAAATACGATATAACTCCTGACATGCCTGTCTGGGAAGATTTATGCAGTTACCCTTCAAGATTTGTAGATATTTATGAAAATAAACTTCATCTTCCTAAAATAATTAATCTTGATTGGATTAAAGCACAAAAGGCCCTTGAAAATCCTAGAAAAGGCGACTGGTATCTTATGGGGTCGCATGACAATATTCCTGCTATGACATATTTAGAGCGTATCGGGGATATGAAAGACGGCAGCAAGGGCGAATATACACGCGAACATGAAGCTTGGGAAACACCATACCTTGCAGGATATTTGAATATAGATGACGGAAGAGAAAATATTGAAATAATAAGAAAAGACTTGCAGGAACTCTATGAAACTAATGACAGAGAACGTGTCAGAGCTAAATTTGCAGAATTAATGACAACGCCGAAATTCCAGATTTCATTTGCAGACCTTCTTGGTATAACTGATGTAACATATAACATTGGCGGGACTACAAGGGAAGAAAACTGGAAAGAGCGAATTTCACCTGATTATCTCGACAAATATTACAAAAATCTTGCAAGCGAAAATCCGACAGCCCTGAATATTCCTGAATTGTTAAAAAAAGCACTTCAGGCAAAAATTGACATGCAGGTCATGAACAGCAGTGATAGGGATAAGACAAGAGCAGAGCTTAGTGAAAAATACAAACCTCTTCTGGATGATTTGCAAAAATACGCTGATATCTTAAAAGAACCTGAAGAATAATAAATGAGCTATATGCAACTTTTCCATTCATCTAAAATAATTTTTGGCAGACTTTTTATACTTTTTTCAAAACATTACCTTTAATAGATGCTGAAACGAATTTAGCAGACAGTATCCCGTATTCCCCCCCCCTGAAATCTTATTCTTCTCTGTGTGTACCGGTTTTTACTCCTGGAACACATAAAAATAATGGGACAGTTCTTTGTACAAACGAAACAAACGGAGATTTTTCTGCCATAAGTGATAAAGCAACCCCGAGATCATCAACGTGAGGGGCAAAATCTGATCCTTTTATTTCTCTTTTCACTTTTTTATGAAATATTTTTTCATTCAAAACATTTGAAACTCTGTTTCCCGTAAAAATACCAATACCCAAAGATGCAAGTGTTGCAATAGAGAACGGAATTGCTTTCAAGGATTTATTAAATACTGCAGCAGCTTTTCCGCTGTTTTTTATTTGCGGAACAAGGCTCAATATCTTATCTTTATTCTTTTTATATAATAAAGAAACAGTTCCTACACAGGCAATCGGGACAAGTACATTTCCAAGAAGCTGATTTACTGATTCTCTCAATTTAGATTTAAAATGTTTTTTATCATCAAATATTGCACCGCCTGCTAATCCGCCTGCGACAGAAGCTGCAGCAATTTCTATAATATCAAGCGGATCATCAAGATCAAGAATTTTCTTTTCAGGATGTTTTTTGCTGTAAAGCGAGAATATAGCCCAATCTTTTACGGGTGTATTTTTAATTACCTTAGGGGATAGAGAAAACCCCTGTCTTTTTGCGACATGTGCAAGAGCAGATGCAACACCCAATGCAGACATTGCCGTAACTCCTGCTTTTATTTTTAAATCCTTTTTTTTATCAATATTTGTTTTAGTCTGGTTTAAATTATTATTAATCGGATTAACTTGCATTTTGCACACCTTCTGCTTCCATTGTATCAAAAACACTGAAGAAAAAACATTGTTAATTTTTTACATAAATTTAACAAAACTTAATTAGTGCTAAAAATACACTAATAGTGTAACAAAATTTTAACAACTAAATACAATAGCGCAAAAATAAATCTTGAGGTATATTAAAATATTCGGGAAAATTTTCTTATGACTAATATAAAAGTTACTCCAAACCAGACATTAAAAGATTTCAGCTACGGAAGAAAGTTTGTAAAAGGACTCGCCAGCCGTTCCATTGCTCCCGTAATTTTGCTTGAAGCCTGCGTCGAAATCGGAAGAACTTATCAGGCATACCAAAGAGGGGGTTACACAGAAGCCAGAGAACGTTTAACAGAAGAAATGCTCGGTGCGGCATTCTGGTTCAGCGGAGTACCTTTATTCAACAGCCTTATTGACAAATTTGTAGGGAAAAAGATTTACAAACTTCCTGAAACAAACTTTGATACAGGCAAAGATAATGTCAGAAATCCGTTTGCAAATTATATGAAAAAATTTGCAAATGAGATGAAAATTGATCCTAAAAAAGCTGAAAAAGTAATAGCAAACTACAAATTCGGCAAAGTTATGACAAGTATAATTCTTGCGAACTGTCTTGTCGGATTTGTTCTGCCCAAAACAAATCAGGCAATAACAAAATATCTGCTGAAAAAAGAAAAAAATAAACAGGAACAGCCAAAAACAAATAATGAACCGAAGCAGCAATATTCAATGGATAAATTTTTGAATAACGACAAAAATGTTTCATTCGGTGCAATTTCTCCACAGACATTAATGTCTCTTGCATACAGCTTTGAAAATAACCCAAAATACGGGCTTTTATCAACTGATATGGGAGTCTGGATAGGCAGAGGCGTATGTGCAAGAAACAGCCACGAAAGAACGGAAGTCTTATTCAGAGATACTACTTCCAGCTACTTCTATATGTTTAACATGCCTGTAATTGCATATCTTTTGAACAAAATTCAAGACGGAAAAGGTACAAGACTTGACCCTGTGGCCGCAAAACAAACTACAGATTTGATGCAGTCAGTGCTTGATGCAAACGGCGGAAAAATGAGCGTAGATAAATTCAGGACAGAAATTCTTGGCAATCCGGACAACACCGGCTACATAACAAAAGATATTGCAAAAGCCATTAGAGAAGGCAAAGGCACAATAGAAATAAACAAATTTGCCAAACTATTACAGGACGTAAAAACAAAATATCCTGATGTTGACATTACTAAAATTGAAGCTAATGCAAGAAAAATGGCAAAATTACAGCCTTCTTTAGCAGGAAAAGAAATTATTACAGAAAGACAAATTCTGAACGTGTTTAAAGATGGTGCTGTTAACATCCCCGAATTTTTGAAAAATGTATTTACATGTTCAACCTCAGACCAGAACCTGTTTACCGGTAAAATATCAGAGCCTGTATTTGACAAACCATTGAGCTTTATTTCAAATGAAACATTTATCAAAAAACAAAACGAAATAGAAGATTATGTTAAATCTGTAATTAAAAAGGCAAAAAATGGTAAAATTACAAAAGAACTTCTCGACAAAGCCTGCAAGACAAATTATGCTAAAAACGCGTTCAACTGGGGCTTAGGATTTGTAATTTCAGCAGCGTTCTTATCAACCTTTATCCCGAAAATCCAATACTGGATTACAAGAAAAACTACGGGCTCAAACGCCTTCCCAGGCACCGCTGATTACTCTGATGAGAAAAAAGCTTAAGTTTCAGGAAAAATATTAGTGTCATACTGAACGTCAGATTGATCTTTGTGTTTCAGGATCTTTTTATTTATTCCTTCTCCCGCAAAGGGGAGAATGTGGCATATCATGCCGGATGAGGGAAGCGTGCCGCTCCCACCAGAACTTGCTCCCTCCCCGAATGGCGAGGGGATTAAAAATTAAGGGCTGTCATCGCGCACATGATGCGCGATCTTTTTGCAACAAATTCCAGATTGCGCAATAAATGCGCAATGACATTACTGTATATGACTTGATTTCCTGGCTTCTCACCACCTGTCAGCTGAGCCCCGATGAATACTTCGTAATAAATCTCTTATAAAAACACTATTTTCATATATAACTTATCTTCTTATTATAATATATTTTTTAATATTTTTCAAGCAAAATTACTTGTAAAATAATTTTGCCCATGCCATAATTTAGATATTGAAAGGCTAGTCATGGCAAACACTTTAGTATATTTACTCGACGGAAAAATTTATATTAATCTTACTAACAGATGTACAAATGACTGTATATTCTGCCTTAGAAAAGACAAAAGTGATGTCAAAGGCCAAGAGCTTTGGCTTGATAATGAAAATTTTACAGCAAAAGATGTTATTGAACAGTTTGAAACACTTATAAAACGGCACTTCACTCTTCACTCTTCACTCTTCACAGAAGTAATTTTCTGCGGATATGGCGAACCGATGATGAAATTAGATGTTTTGAAAGAAGTCGCAAAATATATTAAAGAAAAATATCCCGATACAAAAATTCGGGTTAATACAAACGGACATGCTAATTTTGTTTATAAAAGGAATGTTGTTCCCGAATTAAAAGGCCTTGTTGATGAATTTTCAGTAAGCTTAAACGGCTCAACAAAAGAAGAATATGACGAGCTTTCACAACCAAAGTTTGACGAAGCCTATGATGAAATGAAAAAATTTATTAAAGCTTGCACTGAAGAAGGAATATCTGTTGTTGCAAGTGTGGTAGAAGGTTACAAAGGCAGACACCTTGACCTTGAAAAATGCGAACAAATTGCAAATGATTTAGGCGCAAACTTCAGAGTAAGAGAATGGATTGTCAACGGATATTAGAAAGGGATATTATGCAGGTTCAAAACATTCAGTCAACAAATTTTCAAGGCAAAGCTGTTTTTATTAACCACTATCGGAATTCTTACGGCAGCAAAAAATTAGAACAGGCTGTCAAACAGTTAAATACAATGAATATTATAAAAAATAATAAATTTGATATTTTTGTTGAAGATGTCTGGCAGACTAATGCAAGAATAACAGCAGCCAAAAATGCTAAAGAAACAGAAAGATATAAAGCTCAAAAAGTAACATCAATGACAACAACTGCACATCCCGAAGCTGTTATAGGCACTGCAAAACTTGTAAGTTACAGCCATAGAAACAAATTAGCCTCAATAAAAGAAGAAAAGTCAAAAACTTTTTGGGATAAAATAAAAAATTTATTTACATAATAATATAAAACTAAGAACTTTAAATTACGAAGAAAGGACGTAAAAAATGAGTAATTTAGACAAAATCATGAAACCGAAATCAATAGCGGTTATCGGTGCGTCAACAAAAGACCACACCATCGGTTCAGATATTATGAAAAGATTACAGGAATACAAGTTCAACGGGAAAATTTATCCTGTAAACCCTAAAGGCGGAATAATCGAAGGTCTTCAGGCTTACACTTCTGTTCTTGAAGTTCCCGGAGAAGTTGACCTTGCAATTATCGTTGTAAACGCTAAATTTGTTTTATCAACAATTGACCAGTGCCATGAAAAAGGCATTACAGGTATTTGTATAATCACAGCAGGCTTCAAAGAAACAGGAGCTGAAGGTGCCGAACTTGAAAAACAATTAGTAGAAAAAATTAAAGAATACGGCATGAGATGTGTAGGTCCAAACTGCTTAGGCGTTGTAAACACCAACCCTGAAATCAGAATGGACGGATGTTTTGCAGAATCTTTACCTGAACGCGGAAACATCGGCTTTGTATCTCAGTCAGGTGCTTTAGGCGGCGGTATTTTGAATATTTTGAAAGACCTTAACTTAGGTTTTGCACAATTTATTTCAATCGGCAATCAGGCTGATGTTAACGCTGAAACAGCTATTGAATACTGGGAAAATGACGATGATGTCCAGCAGATTCTTTTGTATATGGAGTCAATTCAAAACCCTGCAAACTTTAGAAAATTAGCATCAAGAATTACAAAGAAAAAACCTATTCTGGCTCTTAAAGCAGGACGTTCTGCGGCAGGTGCTTCAGCTGCATCTTCTCACACAGGCTCTTTAGCAGGTGCTGATAAAGCTGCGGCAGCATTATTGCATCAGTCAGGCGTTATCAGAGAATTTTCTTTGCAAAACCTTTTTGAAACTGCAAAAGTATTTGCAAACTGCCCTATTCCAAAAGGCGACAGAGTAGCTATCATCACAAACTCAGGCGGCCCCGGAATTATGGCTACAGATGCTGTATGTGAATACGGTATGCAAATGGCTAAAATTTCAGATGCAACAAAAGAAAAATTAAGAAGCTTCTTACCTTCTGCAGCATCTGTTAAAAACCCGATAGATATGATTGCATCAGCTCCTATCGAACACTACAAACAAACTCTTGAAACAGTTATTGCCGATGAAAACGTTGATATGATTATTACAATCTATCTTCCGTTCTTAGGCTTGAAAGATATTGATGTTGCTCAGGCTCTAATGGAAATTAAGGCTAAAAATCCGCAAAAACCGATTATCGGCGTATTTATGACCAAAAATGAATTCTTCTCAAAACTTTCTGATATGAATGTTAATATGCCGTTCTTTATGTACGCTGAACAGGCTGCTGACGGTTTGAACAGATTGAACCAGCAAAGATTATGGATGGAAAGAGAAGAAGGCAAAATTCCTTGCTACGACGTTGACAGAGCTAAAGTTGAAAAAATTATTGCAAACTCTATCAAAGAAGGCAGAGCACAGCTTACTACTCTTGAATCAATCGATGTATTACAGGCATACGGTATCAGAGCCTGCAAATACGGTCTTGCAACAAATGAAGAAGAAGTTGTTGAACTCGGTAACTCAATCGGCTACCCTGTTGTTATGAAAATGACTTCTAAAACTACATCACACAAAACAGATGTAGGCGGTGTTGTTGTTAACATCAAATCAGAAGAACAATTGAGAAAAGAATACAAAGCACTTCTTGAAAGATTGGAAGCAAAAGGACTTTTAGACGGTCTTGAAGGCGTTATCATTCAGGAAATGGTAAAAGGCAGCCGCGAAATGGTTTGCGGTATCGCAACAGATCCTCAATACGGTCCTATGATGATGTTCGGTTTAGGCGGTGTATTTGTCGAAGTTATGAAAGACGTAACATTCAGAATTGCTCCTTTAACTGATATTGATGCTATGGATATGATTAAATCCGTTAAAGCATACAAATTATTAGAAGGTGCAAGAGGCACAAAACCTGCACAAATTAACCAAATTCAGGAAACTTTACTGAGATTGTCTCAATTAGTAAGCGATTTCAAATTCATTGATGAATTAGATATTAACCCGCTGTTAATTTCTGAAACTACAGGAGAAGGAATTGCTGTTGACGGACGTATCAAAGTAAGATTAGAAGAAGCTAAAGAAGCTTTAGGATGCACATGCGCATCTTCCTGCTGCTGCGGCTAATTTCTAAACAATTAATAGCAAAAAATAATATTTACCGGTCTTTTATAAATATATAAAAGACCGGTTTTTACCCCACATTTTTAAGAAAGGGAAAAAATGAGAATACAGAGAACAATTAACGCAATTATAGGCGCAACAAAAGACCGCAGAGATATAACAAGAGGCGCTAAGCATAAATTGGAAGGAGTAGATTTACAATTTTACAATAACCTCAAAAGTACATCAGGACCTTCAGTCCACAACCCCGTAAAAGTTGCAAAAAGCTGGTATAAGGCTTACAATGAAAATATTAAAAAATTAAAACTGATAGAAGAATTGAATAAGCCATTTAAAAAACCTTCATTGATTAACCAAATTTTTCACAGATTAACAAGAAAATAAAATAATTGTAAATTTTTCTTAATGAATAAACAAAAAATCCCTTTATTTAATATCATATTTGTATGGTCTTAAATGAGGGGTATTATTTATGAGAATTTCAGCAATACAGAGTTATCAAACAAATACTTATTTTTCAGGAGAAAAGAAAAATAAACTCAAAAATACGGCAGGTGCAGCGGCTATTGCTCTTGTCACTGCAGTACCTGCAACAAATGCAGATGCACAGTATTACTACACACCACCCATAACTCTTCCGCCGCCTGCAACCTTACACACACCCGGCTCAGTACCGGATTGTTTTATCATCGGTGATATGAAAACTTTTAACGGCGGGAAATCCTTAAAACAGGTATTTAATGAAATTGATTCAAACCAAAACGGAACAATTTCAGCAAACGAGGTTGTAAGAACAGACAGAAACAATAAAACAAGATATAATGTATATCCTTATAATGTCTATACACAGTACCAGAGCCAATATACAAGAAATCAATTCCAAGACTTATCCGAAACCTATAACGAAGATGACTCAAACCCGAATACTATAAACTACAATGAATACAAAGCAATAATGGAAGACTTTTTGGATTCCAGAAATGTAACAAACTTTATGGACTTATTCAGCACTCCTGGACTGTATCCGCTGCCACCGCTTTATAATCCTTTCAGACCTGATCCTCCGCATCATCACCACAGGCACAGAGACCACGATCATCATAGAAGGTAGTTATTACAAAACAGCAAGAATGAGTTTTTTTATCAAAATTAGTTGTTCTTCTTTGGCTAAAGATAAAATGTCATTTATGTCAGATTTAAGCTTATTTTTAGAAGCGTTTTCTTCATTGTAATCAGAATAGATTAAATCATTAGGAGTAACAGCTAAAACTTTTGCCATTTTTAAAAGTGTTTCAACAGATGGCAAACTTTCACCTGCCTCAATTCTTGCAACCTGTCTTACATCTATATCTATTAATTCCGACATTTTTTCCTGCGTATAATGATGTAATTTACGTAAATTTTTAATCTTTTTCCCGAAAAATTTCTTATCCATAAGAGATCCTTTTAATAGAGAATACTAAGAGCTAAAGTAAAACAACATGCTAAAATTATCATTATACAATTGACTTTATGCAATATATAGCATATAATAATAATATATATGCTGTGGAGGTCATAATGAAAAATAAAAATTTTTATTCAAAAACTTGGAACATTACAACAAAAAAATCAGGTTTTACACTGGCAGAGGTATTAATTACTCTTGGAATAATAGGTGTTGTTGCAGCGATGACAATGCCTGTTCTTGTCTCTAATTACCGTAAAAATGTTGTTGAGACCAGGTTAAAAAAGTTTTATTCTTCTATGAATCAGGCAATAAAAATGGCCGAAGCAGAATACGGAGATAAAGAAGGCTGGCAGCCTAAAGACACAGATGATTTCTGGAACAACTATCTTTCAAAGCATTTAAATTATATAAATGTGGAAGAAAATTCAAGCGGTTCAAGAAAACAAAAAATTGTTTATTTTGCAGACGGAAGTGCAGTAAAAATTGACATTTACTTTTCCGAAAATGATGATGGAGAAGTAACAATGTCAACACAGGGCGGTCATTTTCTATTCTGTCCTGAGGCTAAATATTGTAAAGAACCATATTATGCAGAAAACGGTGAAAAAGATAAAGGTAAAAGAATTTTTACATTTGGTTTCTGGCCTAATGAAACAAACAGTAATTTTAAATATCATAAGAATAAAGGGGTTGAACCATACATGGTCTGGTGGAATGGAGATGAAAAAGTTCTTTATACTAGCAGTACCTATGGGTGTAATACATCAGAAGCATCTAAAAAAATGTATTGTGCTGCAATAATACAGCATAACGGCTGGAAAATTCCGAAAGATTACCCGTTCAGATTTTAAAAAATTGACCTGTATTCATATTAATGATTTAATACATTTATGAATTACATTTTCTATTTTTTAATTGTTGTTTCAATAATTGCAGGCGCAATTAACGGAAGATTAGATGCAGTTGTTAATTCAATACTTTCAGGGGCAGAATTATCAGTAAAAGTTGCATTTTCTCTTATCGGGATTATGGCATTCTGGCTTGGTATGATGAAAATTGCAGATAAATGCGGACTTATCACAATTATTGCAAAGCTGATAAAACCAATTACAAAAAAATTGTTTGATGAAGTTCCTGAAAATTCTCCCGCAATAGGCGATATTGCAATGAGTTTTTCTGCAAACGCATTCGGGCTTACAAATGCGGCAACACCTATCGGGATTAAGGCTATGGAGGAATTGCAGAAACATAACAAAGATAAAAATTCTGCATCAAATGCGATGTGTATGTTTCTTGCTATGAATACGGCAGGATTTCAGCTAATCCCGGCAACAGTCATTGCAGTTTTAATAAGCATTGGATATAAAAATCCGACAGAAATTATCGCACCAACACTTCTTGTAACAAGTATAGCATTTTTGAGTGCAATTATTCTTGCTAAAATTTTCCAAAACTTCTGGCAGCCCCAACAGTCGACCTCCCCACTGGAAAAACAAAAATCTGATGGAGGGAAAAACAGTGTTAATTAACAGACAAAACTTTTCAGGTAATATATATCTTTGTAATAGGGAGCAGTCCTTAACGAGCCTGCGAGTTATAGAAATGCGGGAGAGGGTTTAATGTTTCAGAAATTCATGCAAATAATATCTTTATGGGCACTTCCCGCAATACTGATTTTAATATTAACAATGGGCTTGTTTAAAAAAGTTCCATTGTATGAAACCTTTACGGACGGAGCAAAAGACGGATTTAAAGTTGCAATTAATATTATCCCATATCTTGTTGCAATAATTGTCGGGATTTCAATGTTCAGGGCTTCAGGAATTATTGAAATGATAAGCAATTTTTGCTCTCCTGTACTTTCTCACTTTAATGTCCCTGCTGATACAATTCCTGTTATGCTAGTAAGACCTTTATCAGGTTCTGCAGCGCTTGGTGTTTTTTCAGATATCGCTCATAATCTCGGACCTGACGCTTATGCAACAAAACTTGCGGCTGTTATGATAGGTTCAAGTGAAACCACGTTTTACGTACTGGCTGTATACTTCGGAGCTGTCGGAATTTCAAAACTGCGTTATGCATTGATTGTAGGACTTCTAGCGGATGCAATCAGTATTCTGGCAGCAATCGCGGTCTGTAATTTGATGTTCTGAAATCCGTTTCCACCCAGCTCTGCGTAAAATTATCCGGATTGTTTTGAATAACAGCTTTAACAAGCACTGCATAGCTTATATCAATAAAATTAATTTTGTTAATTCTTTCGACAACAAAATCATGCTCTCCGCAATTATGACAAAAATGTTCTGCCGGAATAATTTTTCCTTTTTTAATAATACCTCTCAGCTTTACACCACAGCAGGCACATCTTACAAGATACCATTGATTTTCAATCAATTCCCCGCAATCAGGACAGTATGCAAAATCAATTTCCGGCCGTACTTTAGAATGTTCACAAACCTTATTAAATCTAAACAACTCCAGTATAGTCATACATTTTTAATAATTATTTTTTTTTTAAAGTCAAATAAAAAAAACGATTAAATATAAATTTTATCATATTATCACAATATTTTGAGCTGTATAAAAGTTTTTTATTTTTATAATTTCCATTATACAATTGCCGCCACTTTCTGCAAAGAGTTTTGTATAAACAATGTTTGTCAAAAATTTTTAATTCACTGTTATTTTTCTCAATCTCATTAAACAATTGCTTTAATTGTTCTGTCAATATTAAAATATCCGCATCATCCAATGTTGTAAAATAAGAACCTGATTGATTAAAAACATTTTTTAAATTATCAGGAATTTCAATATTCAATACTTTTAAATTTCTCTGTACAAGCTCAACTGTAGAACGCTGAATTAAATCATACTTATTATTTGAAATATTATTACCATCCCATCTGTAATAAAAAAGCACCTGCGGAATTATATGTATATCAAAACATAAACTTGCTCTTGACCATAAATCATGATCTTCTATAGGGCAACTTTCATCGTAACGAAGATTATATTTGTCAAATAATGACTTCCGAAACATTGAACCGCCATGAGCGATATCGCAGAAAAAAATTAAATTCGATTTTAGCCTTTTATCATTACTTGTTCCTTTATAAATTTTGTCTAAATCACCAAAAAATTTATACCAGCAGCTTACAATCCCTGTATTTTTATGTAAATCTAAATATTTTACCTGTTTTTCCAATCTATCAGGAGCAGATACATCATCTCCGTCCATTCTTGCAATATATTCACCTCTGGCTTGCGCTAATCCGATATTCAAAGACGCGGCAAAACCCTTTTTAACATTATTCTGAATAATCCGAATTCTGGAATCATTGTAAGATTTCAGGATATCGACACTGCCGTCATCATATCCAAATTCATTCACTATCAAAAATTCAAAATTCTGAAATGTCTGGTTAAGAATTGAATCCACAGCTTCTTTTAAATAACTTTTATCTTTGTATATTGTCATTAACACTGTTACTTTTGGATTAGACATTATTCTCCTTACAATCTATCTTTTTATCAGAAAAATTTTTTATCAATTTTGCAGGAACTCCACCCCACATTGTATTATCAGGTATATCACAAGTTACAACAGCATTTGCAGCAATAACCGAATTATTTCCAATTACAATGTTGCCGACCACAACAGCACCTGCATATATTGTAACATTGTCTCCGATTTTTGGAATATTGTCCGCGTAACTGTCAAGATGTTTTCTCGTATCCAGACCTATAGTAACATTTTGATAAACAACACAATTTTTACCAAATCTTACCCCATGCCCTATTACAATGCCATAAGGATGGTCAAATTTTACATTATTCTTAATTTTAGAATATTCCGGGATAAAACAATTGAATTTTATACAGAGAAAATTTTTACATTTTTCAATATAATATTTAAAAAATCTTTTTTTTATTATCCATACAAAATGTTCTATTTCATACAATATAGGGATTTTCATAATTTTACACCGCCTGATTTTATTATTTCATCGCATCGTACAATTCTTTCATAGCTGCATCACCGGTATAATAAGCATTAGCAAAAGATAAGGCATTCTGTGAATAGATTTTATTTAACTGCCGATTATTTATAAGTTCCACAACATCATCTGCAAACTCCTCAGGATTATCAGAAATAAAACCACAAAATTTATCAATGCCGCTAACACCCTGCGCACCAACTGATGTTGTTACAACAGCAGTAGAATGTACAAGTGCTTCAACAAGTTTTATCTTTAATCCTGAACCAGCCAATAACGGAATAACTGAACAAAAAGCAGATTTGTAAATTTCTTTCAAGTCAGGAACAAAACCTTTGAAATAAACATTTTTGTATTCTTTTTCTTTAAAATAATTGCAAACACCACCGCAAACCAACAATTTTGCATCAGGAACTTTCTGCAAAACCAACGGAAAAATATTATTAATGAAATATTCAACACCCTGACAGTTAACAAGTGATGCGCCGCTAACACAAACTATATTCTTTTCTTCGGGGTTCAAAACTTTTTCAGAATAACTCAATTGTCTGTAATAAATCACAGGTAAATTAACAACAATCTTATCAGGACACAAAGATTTTATTTTTGCTTTCTCATCTTCTTGAATTGCAGCAACAATATCAGCCTTATTCCAAAATTTTACTTCATTATCTTTAGTCCAATATTCAATATCAGATGTATCAAGATTTTGATTTTTGAACATCTCCAGACGGTTATGCCAGATATCGTTTGTTAACACAACTTTATAAGGTATTTGCGAAGTCTCAGGTAAATCAAAAACATTACATAAATTTGTCATATTTACAAAAACAGCATAATATTTATTTTTACTTAAAATAGTTTTTATCCAGTTAAGTTTTTGAACAGGTAACGGCATATTAGAGATAATTTTTGGAATATTAAAATCCAAATTTAAAAATGTATTGCTGCCTAAAATGCGAACAGCTTTATAAATATAATCAGGACTATTTTTTGCAGTAAAACGATTTAACAGTTTTCTTGGCTGCCTTAGTGCTATATAATCGACACTATATTTTTTCTTTAATTCTGAAATAACAGAATTTAAATATTTATATGCCCCATTGTTTAAATTTTTGCGGATTGCTAGTTCTGATATAAATAAAATTCTTTTTCTTGTATTCAAAATTTTAGATAAAATTATATATTTTTTCGGAGACAGTTTTAATTTAAACAGTATTTTTTCACAAGCAGGCAAATCAAGATCGTTACAGTTTTTATTCAATACTTTTTGCTTATACAATCTGTAATCACCAAATTTTAAAATATTACTCACACTCTTTTTAGGACACCATGATGCATTAAAATGATGAACAGCGTAAGTATTGTCGCCTTCATATAAACAGAAATAATTGTAAGGGAATAAAACACAGTTCTTTTCAAGAACCACTTTTTCAGACCCGTTATATGGCGGCAAAAGATTATATTTCGATTTAAAATAATTTCTTACACGTACAGAATTAGTTGTCAAATCCATTTCGCCGTCAGGTTTTATAAACGGAATATCATTATATTCATCAAGCAAATCTTTAATAATTTTATTATGCTTTTGAGCACCGACAACAGCAGTAAACGGTTCCACAATACCATGCCAGTTATCAAATCCGGAAAAGAATTCCAAATCAAGAAAATCATCAAACGATTTGAAAACCTCATTATCAGAATCAAGATATATACCGCCATAATTATACAAAGCATATAATCTGAAATAATCTGATATAAAAGCCCATTTTTTAGCTTCATAGGCTTCTTTGACATATCTGTTTTCACAACTTTTTAAATCATTATCATTCCATTCCCTGATTTCATAATCGGGAAGGTATTTTTTCCAGCTTTCAATACATTTAAGCACCAATTCAGGTTTTGGATTATTGCCAAACCAGCAATAGTGAATAATTTTTGGAATTCCGGCAAACATTTTATACTCTCCACTATATAATCTTATCTTTTGTCTCCAAGTATACCGTAAAAACGATAAAATCTATATAGTAAAAATTGACTTAAAAAATATATTTTAAAACGTAAAGATTTAGAAAAATTTAAAAAGTTTTTCTCATAATATCTACGAGTCTTAATATCAAGATTAATTGCAGAAACAATTTCATCTACCTGCTTTGCTGTTTTAAATCTATTTTTTCTTGGCAATTCACAAAAAGCACAATCAACCGCATGTATTCTAAACAATTTATTTAAAATATCATTATATATTTGCAGCTTCTCTTTATCTTTTACATTTAATTTCACAAAATCAAACATGCTCTTCATACAATAGTAAACAGATATTCGCTTTTCAGGATTACATATTGCATTGGTGCCATGTTGAATATATTTGTAAAAAGGTTTATTTATAAAAGAAATTTTATCCGAACAGCAAACTAGATATTTAAAAGCAAATTCCAAATCCTCTGCGATTTGAAAACCTGTTAAAAATGATAAATTAAATTTATTAATGATAGATTTTTTAAAAATCTTATTCCATACACATGCAATAAGCATCCCTTCATTTAACAAATCAAATTTATCATCTATTCCGTCTAAATTTCTAATAAAAGATTTTTCTTCTAATTCGTCAATTACCTCAATCCCGCATATTGCCATATCTGACTGTTCTTTTTCTATTGAAGAAATCATTTCAATATAAATATTTTCGTCCACATAATCATCCTGGTCGCAAAAAGTTACATAATCACCGTTAGCAGCATTAATTCCGTTATTTCGTGCAGCACTTACACCGCAATTCTCTTGTTCTATCAATACAACACGATTATCAGCTAAGGCAAATTTTCTTATTATTTCAGCGGATTCATCACTACTACCGTCATTGATACACAAAATTTCTATATTTGTATATTTTTGATTAATAAGAGATGCCAAACATCTTTCTAAAAATTTTTCGCCATTATATACAGGTATAATTACAGATAATTTGTTATCCATTTATAATTCCTTAATTCACCTATACAATCGTTTATTTATATGTTCACAAATAATACTAACTATCATATGATCAAGCACCATATGCAAATCCTCAGTTATCTGCATATCATCAATATTCATGTTAACGGAATATTTAGCGGTTTGTTTCAGTCTGCCTCCGTTATAACCTGTCAAACCAACTGTTATACCGTCATTTAAATTTGCATATTCAACAGCTTTCAAAACATTTTTCGAATTACCGCTTCCTGATATACCTATAACTATATCACCGGGCTTATACAAATTCTTTAACTGTTCAACAAAAATATCATCATAACTTATATCATTTGCATAGGCCAGCATAGTCGGAATATTATCATTTAAACAAATAAACTTAAAGCGTTTTTCAAAACCATGACTTGCGCCTTTGTTAAAATCACAGCAAAAATGACTTGCAGTTGATGCAGACCCGCCATTTCCCATTATAAAAATATTCTTTTCATTCTCTCTTGCCTCTAGTAATATTTCTATAAATCTTATAATTTCCTGCCTATCCAGCCTGTCTATAGTTGTTTTTAATGTTTCAAAATAATTATTGATAAACTCTTTCATTTATTAACTCCTGTACAATTTTACTTTATTATAGTGAATAATATTTGTACCTTTGTTATCAAATTTAAAATCAATTTCTTTTAAATCAGCTAATGCTCTGCGGACTTTATTATGATATTGTTCTTCCACATAGAAAAGCAAAAATCCACCGCCGCCTGCTCCAAGAAGCTTTCCGCCAAGCGCTCCGTTTTGACGAGCCAAATCATAATAATAATCAATTTGAGAATTAGAAATTCCTGATGCAAGCTCCTTTTTATACATCCAGCCGGTATGGAGCACCTCTCCCATTGCACTTGTATTGCCTTTTAAAAGTTCTTCCTTCAAATCTCTTGATAATTGTACCATTTTATGTAAATTATTAATTTTAGCATCATCATATGTTGTATTTTTCTTTTGTTCTGCCAAAATTTGGCCGGCAGAACGTGTCTGGCCGGTATAAAACATCAACAGATTTTTCTCTAAAACACTGTATGCATCAGACATTAAGTATAATTTTTCAACATCAACAAGTCCGTTTTTTCTAAATTCTATAAAATTAAGTCCGCCGCAAGCACAGGCATATTGATCCTGCTTTCCTATTGGCTCTTTCAAATCTTCTATTTCAATTTTGCAAGCTAATGCTGCTATATCTTCTTTATTCATATACTGATCGGTATAAGCATTGCATAAATTAATTAAACCTACAGTGAAAGCTGAAGAAGAAGCAAGCCCTGTTCCTGCTGGGATATCAGCACTGGAATTAAAATCAACACCCTTGATTGAGTATCTTTTAAAAACCTCTCTTATGATAGGATGATTAATATCTTCAACACTGGAAGGATTTTCAGTCTTTGAATATTTTAAAAGATATTTATCCTCATTAAAATATGGGTGAATAGACAAATACATATATTTATTAATAGAAGCACTAACAACTGAACCGCCAAATCTTTCATAGTAATTTGATAAATCACTTCCGCCTCCGGCGAAACTAATTCTAAAAGGTGTTCTGGTTATTATCATTTTAATTCTCCAATAATTAATTCAACGGCGTCTTTAAGGTTAGCTGCTATATAATCAGCCCCGTCTATTTTACCTATCGAAACAGTTTTACATCCTGCATTTTTCCCTGCCTCAATATCTCTTTTACTGTCTCCTATCATCCAGGAATTTTTCAAATCAATATTTAAGTCATTAGCAGCTTTAAACAGCATACCAGCCTTAGGTTTTCTGCATTCGCAATCGATTTTTAGCTCAGGGACTTCTCCCTCAAAACCTTTTTCGGGATGATGAGGACAATAATAAATTTTATTTAAATATGCGCCCTGTTCACCTAACAATGTCTCCATTTTTTTATGCATATTTTCAATATCAGCAATTGTAATAAAACCTTTAGCCGCCATTGGCTGATTTGTAACAACAACTGCTAAATAATCACTATTGTTTATAATCTTGACTGCTTCTGCAGTTTCCGGCAGTAATTTAAAATCTTTAACTGACGGTTTTGTTCCCATATCCGGGTTAATAACTCCATCCCGATCTAAAAATATACATGGACGTTTGTTTTTCTTATTTAATCTTGCAACCTTTCCGGATATAAAATCCTGTTCTACTTTTTCAAATCTCTCAGCAGTACCCATATCTTTAATATACTCAGGCGTTGAGTATGCTGCCAGAATTTCTCCGTTATCAATAAGTTTTTTCAAAATATCTTTCCCAAAATCCTGAAAAACACCATTTTCTATATAATCAAAAATTTTCGGAGAAAATATATACACAGCAGCATTCACAAGGTTTTGATAATATTTACCCTCATCATGAGGTTTTGGCAAAACAGAAGTTACAATATTTTCAGAATTAATCTCCAATAGATCACTATCATACGGATGATCATTTGGGTGTACTATAGCAGTGCCTATTGAATTATGAGATTTATCAAAATCAATAAAACTTTTAATATCAAAATCCATAACAACATCGCCGTAGAAAACAAGGAACCTTTCTGTAATTTTCTCCCGGATTAGCTTTAAGCACCCTGCAGTTCCAAGCGGATAAGGTTCAACAACATGGTGAATTTTTACACCCCATTTTTCACCATTGCCGAAATAATCCTCAATAACATTCGCCAAGTGTCCCGATAATATAAAAATTTCATTAATGCCATACCGTTTAGCAAACAGAATTTGATGCTCCAATAAAGGCTTCCCGGCAATTTTTACCATTGGTTTAGGAATATCCTTTAGCCCTAGTCTTGTGCCTTTTCCACCTGCGATTATTACAAGCTGCATAAATCCCTCTCTAATATATATCTTATTGATTTTCTCACCGCTTCATTTGATGAAACTTTAGCTTTCCATCCAAGTCTGTGAATTTTATCCAAACAGTAACTGAATCTCGGAACATCGCCTACCCAGCCCCTTTCTCCTCCGGTGTATTTTATCTTGGCATTTAATCCCATTTCTTCTATTACCATTTGCGCAATTTCTTTAACTTTAGTTCTGCTTTCAACCCCGAGATTAAAATAATTTATTTTATCGTTTGTTGATTTCCAAACCAGCAAAATTGCTTCCACAAGGTCTTTTACATACAAATAAGGCTTGACCTGCTCGCCATTTCCAAGAACTTCAAGTTCTGCGGGATTTTTTCTTAATTTATTAATGAAATCATAAATTGCCCCATGTGTAGCTCTTTCGCCTACAACATTAGGAAATCGTGTAATCCATGCTTTAAAACCGTAATTTTCACAAAAACTTGAAATATATGCCTCCGATGCTAACTTTGAAGCTCCATAATGTGAAATAGGGAAAAGCGGCCCAAAATCCTCATTAACTGCAATTTCCGCCTCTCCATATATTGCAGAAGTAGATGCAAAAACTATCTCTGTTATATTGTATTCCTTCATTGCCAACAGCACATTATAAGTCGTAGATAGTGTATTATTAAAATCTACATCAGGATCTTTATGACTTTTGGCAATATCTGAATTTGCTGCCATATGAAAAACAACATCAAAATTATTTTCTTCGAAAACCTTAAAAAAATCCTGCCTATCCATAATATCTCCTTTGATAAAAGAGAAATTCTGATTTTTCATTGCTTCATCCAAATTTGATAATCTGCCTAAAGATAAATTATCATATACAACAACTCTGTTTCCTTCTGCTAATAATGCATCAGCGAGATGGCTGCCAATAAAACCTGCTCCGCCTGTTATTAATATATTTTTCATTTTCCTTCCCCACAAAGATTTAAAAACTTTTTCAAAAAACAATTTTCCATTAATTTTTTATATCTTCTTTTCGTTTTTCTATCTAATAAATCAATATTAATGTCAATAGAGTTTAAAAAGTATCTTGATTTTTTATCATAATCTTCCATAAATATTTTAGAAATTTTCTTTCTCCAAACATAAATTTGATTCACATAATAAGATTTTATAAATTGAAAAATTCCTTCATTTAAATTCTGTTTATTTTGAATACAATGAAAGAATTCTACAACACTTTCATACCCTGCAATTATATCATTAAGTTTGCTTTTAATATTCTGTTTATCATGTTTTAACGAATTATCTCTAATTCTATAATAATAAACAGCATCCTTTGCAAAAGTAATTCTGTCTGCCATAAACAAAGCTTTCAAATTAAAAGAAACATCTTCCTCAGTTTTTGTATTGACAAATAAAATATTGTTTGTACTCAATAATGAATGTCTGTATAATTTATTCCAAACAACTACAGACCCAGACAACACTTTCTTATCACGGAAATCTGTAGTAACCTCTTTATTAATTTTAAATGCCTGCTTTTGAATATAATTCTGTTTAATTATGTCATTACCACAAAGATAAAAAGAATTTGAAAATACTACATCAGCATTAAATTGTTCTGCTCTATCGTATAATATTTGCAAAAAATCATTTTCTATTATGTCATCTGCATCAACAAAAGAAATATATTTACCCGCAGCATATTTAAGTCCTATGTTTCTTGCAAGCGCAAGAGATTTATTATTTTGAGAATTTTTGATTAATCGAATACGGCTATCTCTTTCAACGTATTCTTCACAAATTTTATTACAATTATCAGGGCCGTCAGAAACTATAATTATTTCTATATCAGACAAAGTCTGGCCGACAAGACTATCCAAACATTCCCTCAGATACTCTTCTACATTAAAAACCGGCACTATAACGGAAACTTTAATCATCACAAAATATCCTTAAATATTATATATTATCATCAATATAACATAAATATATAAAATGTTAAAATGTTAAGCTAAATATTAGCCATAAGTTTACAGTTCTTATAAGATTATAATACACAAATTAAACAAAAGAACTAAAAAGCCTTAACTAAAAAAATTTGAATATTTTTACCAACCCTCTCAACTCTTTTAACATAGCGCATATCTGCCCAGCTTGTTAAAATTAAAACAACAGCAGGACGCTTATGAGTCATTTCGGCATAATACAACGACTGTCCTACACTTTCTGCCCATTTTTTAGCAAAATCAAACTCAATTGCATATTCCTTTGTAAGACAATCAACCCTTGTCATATCCCACAGCCTGAATTCTTTTTTCCCGAAATTTGGCGCACACCACTGCTCAACATAATACGCTTCATCTTCATCACGCCTCATCGTTTGAATATTATACAGACTCTTCGGAACATAATTTAAATCTAAATATAAAATCCCGCTTCCAATCAGAAGTAAAGAAAATACAAAACCAAATATTTTATTTTTCTTACGCATACACAAATTATACTATAAAAAATACCATCTCAATATAAATCTTCTAAAATAAGTAATAATTGCATAATTTACAGCAATGTGATAAGATTATAGAAAAAAAGTATTAATATGTAATTTAAATATAGCCTGACTGATTAATTGCATATAAATCACTATTTACATTAAATAATAATATAAATCTTTTTCATACTTCCAGCTATTCTTAATTCCAACTGAGCTTTATGCATTAGCAAAAAGCTCTTTTTTTATCTTAAAAATTCAAATCTTTTTCCTAGCGAAATATTTCAATACTAGTTGTAATAAAGTGATTGCCTTACAAAAAAAGACAATTGCAAATCACATAGGTAATTTAAAAATTCAACTTTAGCAACAAAAACCTATTGAAAAAATAAAAAAAGCACCAATAAAAAATTTATTGATGCTCTTAAAAATAGGTGCTGGCAACGAGCTATCTTCCCAGGCGGTGGCCCGCCAAGTATTTTCACCGATGTGAGTCTTTACGACCGTGTTCGGGATGGGAACGGGTGTTTTCCTCACTCTTGGTCACCAGCAAGACTTTTAAATAGTACTCACTGTACCCTGAAAGCTGCATAAGAATTATAAACAAAACGCAATCACTTTATTACAACTAGTCTTAAAATATTTCACTAGGAAAAGCCCTCGTCCTATTAGTATCAGTCGACTGAAAATGTTGCCATTCTTACATCTCTGACCTATC
>CALVEO010000019.1 GCA_944326615.1 Candidatus Gastranaerophilales bacterium
AACGAAAAACAGACCTCTCAAATATTGTTCCATTCAACTACAATGAGCAAAAGAAAGCTATGTAAGATATTTCAAGCTAGTAGGTTGGGGTTTCTACCCCAACAAAAATATTTGTTATAAAATTAAACAATGAACTACAGACGTGCTTTTATTCAAAACAGTTATTTGCATTTAATTGTTGTCTCTTATAAAAGAAAAAGCATATTTGCAGATAATATTGAATTACTAAGACATGCCTTTAAAAATGCAAAACAATTCTTTGACTTTGAAATTATTGCAATTTGTGTTTTGCCAGACCATATACATGTAATACTAAATCCTAAAAATATCGAAGAATATCCCAAAATTATTACATCAATAAAATATTACTTCTCTAAAAATTATAATGTTGGGGTAGAAACCCCAACCTACGGTTATGTTAATAAAGGCGAAAAAGGTATATTCCAGAGAAGATTTTTTGAACATACGATTGCCTCAGAAGAAGAATTAAACAATCAAATTAATTACATTCATTACAATCCTGTAAAACATGGACAAGTAAATAAAGTAAAGGACTGGCAGTATTCTTCTTTTCACAAATTCGTAAAACTGGGTTTATATGATAATGATTGGGGCAGCGAAAAAGACATTGAAAATATCAGAGATTTGGATTTTGAATAGTCTTTATCTCTGTTACTTATTATCAAATCAAATGTTAATTTATAACAATACTCATGAAAAAAAAATTTTGTCAGTCAAAATGCATGTCGTAAAATATGCGCACTGAGAAAAATTACATTTACAAAGTCATAAGTTTTTTATTATAATTATGTAATGGATAATATTTTTTTAGAAACAAAAAGATTAATATTAAGGCAGATGTCTGAAAATGATTTTTCAGATATTGCCGAAATGCTTAAAAATCCTAATGTTATGTATGCATGGGAATATATTTTTGATGATATTGATGTTTTGAAATGGATTAAAAAAAATAGAGAATACTATAAAAAATACGGACTCGGCTATTTCCTTGCGGTTGAAAAAGAAACATCAAAAACAGTCGGACAAATTGCTTTAATGCCTGATATAGTTGACGGAATTGAATATTATGAAATAGGTTATATTCTAAAAGAAAAATTCTGGAATAAAGGTTATGCTCTTGAAGGTGCAAATGTAATGATAAATTATGCATTTAATAATTTAAAATTAAAAAGTGTAATTTTTGAAATCCGTCCGGAAAATCTTTCTTCCCGAAAAGTCGCTGAAAAATGCGGGGCTGTAGTTACAGGTGAATTTGTCAAAAATGTCCGCGGAAAGAATATGAAACATTTGATTTATACTGTTAGTAATGCTAGTATTAAATAATTATGAGGTTAAAAATAGATAATTATTTGCAAACAAGAGGGATTTTATTTTTTATAATTTTTGTATTCTTAAATATTTTAGCTTTACTACCTTTTGAAAATGTATATATTGATATATTTTCACATTTTAAATTCCAGTATATTTTATTTGAAATTCTTTTTTGTTTGTTGTTTTTTTATCTATCTTTTCAAAGTAGAAAATTTATTGCATTTATTTTTATATCTTTGCTTTTTATCTGTTTGAATTTTATTGACGTAGTTGCCTATATAGGAACTCCGCAGATTATAGATTCTAATAACACTATTAAAATCGGCTTGTTTAATGTATTGACTCAAAATAATAAATACAATTCATTGAAAAATGAGATAAAAGAGCATAATCCTGATATTGTTATTTTGCAGGAAGTAGATGATATATGGCTTGAAAACATAAAAGAGTTAAAAAATAATTATCCTTATTTTTTAGAGCATTCAAGATTAGATAATTTTGGAATAGCATTGTATTCTAAAGTCCCTCTTATAAATCCAAAAATAGAAGAATGGACAGATTATGGAGTACCTGTTATAAGTATTGAGTTAAAATCAGTTGATAATAGTATATTGAAAATTTACGGGATTCATACATTACCACCGACCGGCAGAGAATACTTCAGAGTTAGAAATGAAATGTTAGCAGAAATAAATAATATTGCTAGCAGTAATTCTGGACAAAAAATGATTTTTGCAGGAGATTTTAATACTTCTATTTATTCAGTTTCTTATAAAAATTACATAAAGAACTCAAATCTTAATGATGCACAAATTCTTGCAAAAACATTGAAGGGCACATGGAATACAAGGCATTTCCCCTTTTTAAGAATTGCACTAGAACATGTTTTGATACCTGCTGATGTAAAATTAAATTCGTTTCAGATAGGCAGAGATTTCGGTAGTGATCATTTGCCAATTTTTGTTAATTTATCATTTTAATCATTTAGTTTTTCTGTTTTTTATTGCTGTACTTATGTAAATCTCTGTAAAAATTTTTAGATTTTTAGTGAAAATTTGGGAAATTTGATATGTACATTAGAGCATAAATAATAAATATTTTTATGTTAAAATTTCTTGTATGGACAAATTGTTTTCAAATGAAATGAATGTGTTGAAAGCTCTTGCAATTTTGCTTGTTGTATCAGGACATTTGGAATTTTCACTTTTAGGTATTTTCCCGCCTTATTCTTTTCAGCTTGCGTTATTTTTCTTTATATCCGGCTGTTTGTTTAAGGACAAGTATTTGAATGATGTTGCAGTATTTGTTGAAAGAAGAATAAAAAGCCTTCTTGTACCGTATTTTTGGTATAACCTGTTTTATATGCTTGTTACAATCTTGATAGCAAAGCTGACTGGGAAATTTTGGGGGATGCCTTTGAGTTTCAAGAACTTTTTTATAACGCCGTTTTTAAACGGGCATCAGTTTGATCTTTCCTGTCCTCTGTGGTTCGTAACCCAGTTATTTATGACTATGATAACATTTTTGTTTGTGTTTAGAGGATTGAATGCTGTTACAAAAAACAGGTTTGTTCATCTTGGATTTTTTACTCTGCTCGGGCTTCTTGCAATCCCGTTTTCTAAGATTTTTCCCGTAACTCCTTTAATGCTTATTGTTATAAGAACGATGTTTTCACTGTTTTTTGTATATCTGGGGTATTTTTATACACATTATATAAAAGACAATTACAATATTTTTACTCCAAAGTGGTTCGGTGCAGTATTTGTTCTTCAGTCGATTTTGTGGATGTTTAACAGAGATTACGATCCTGAGCATGGAATTGGTTTGAGCTATGTTATAGTGTGGGCAAGATTTGATGATCAGTTAATAGTTCCGATAATTACGGCACTAACAGGTATCTGGGCATCATTATTCACCGTAAAAATTCTTTATCCATACGTAAAAGACATAAAATTTATTCATGATATGGGCAGTGTAACCTATCATATTATGGCTAATCATCTGCTTGTAATGTACATAATAACTGCGATATTTCTGCATATAAACGGAATTCCGATATCAGAGCGTGCAAACCATGATATTTACTGGATTTATAACCCTGTTCAGACAACGTATCTGTATTTTGTGATAACAATGGTTGTTACAACTTACTTGGGAGTATTGCAGAAAAAGGCGTATAATTGGATTACAAAGCCGTTTAAAGATTAATCGCAGACACTTGACAAATATGTAAAAATCGTAAATAATGTAACATGTAGGGGGAACCCTAAAGAAGTTCAGTTTCCTTAGAGTTCCACTTCATACCTACAATTCGATGATTGCTAAAATTAATTTAGCTAAAAGCTCTAGTATTCCTAGGGCTTTTATTATTGTTGCCAATAATAATTTCTTACCACCTCCTTCCTGACCATTTCCTTCACTGTCGTGTGTCAGAGGGTGATAAGCCGCAGGTATTTACCTACTTGTACTTATTGTACAAAATTATATTACAACAATTGGAATTTAATGTCTATAAATTCTATGTGCCAATTGGCGGTCGACTATTGTATAATTATTTCTTATATTATTTCTGTAGGTAACATAAGGAATGGTTATGAAAGAGTGCAATGAAAAACCTGATTTAAGATATGTTAAATTAGCTGTTAAGAAAATGGGATATTTAAATGACTTATTTCTAGATTCGGTTAAGTTTAATCAGTGTGAATGCTACCAAAAGTATCAATATGTTTCATTAGAATTAAGTAAGTTAATATGGATACTAATGGAATATTTTGAGATTGAATTTTAAATGCCACTTTTCCCTCTATGTGTGAGAAGGAAAATTTTTATACAAAACATTTGTGTCGAGTGTGGCGGTTACGCTCTACAT
Organism: Candidatus Gastranaerophilales bacterium; assembly: GCA_944326615.1. Lineage (GTDB taxonomy): Bacteria > Cyanobacteriota > Vampirovibrionia > Gastranaerophilales > Gastranaerophilaceae > Stercorousia. The sequence goes on from CALVEO010000019.1 coordinate 4,202, forward strand.
TTTGAGCCAGAGAGCATCGTAGGCATTTAATCTTACTGTGAGTTCTTTATTTTCAACGCGTGCACGAACCATTTTATCTGTTAACAAGTTCTTCAGGTATATGTCTTTTCCTTTTTTTCCGAAATTGTCATCAGTAAATATAACTGTTGCTTTAATTTTGTTATCGGATAAGTTATTTATTACAACAACTCTGTCATTATCTGTTGCACGCACATAGGCAAACACTTCAGGGGATTTTGTTTTCAGCTCGACAAATGATCCTCTTGTTATTACAGGGTATTGTTTTCTAACTTTTATAAGCTGTTTTACACGTTCATAAACTCTGTTGTTGTATGTTCCTTTGTGATTTACGGCATCTTCAAAAGTTTTTTGAGTTATGGGGCCTCTGTTTATATCGCGGCTGTCAAAGTAGCTCAGCATTTTAACTTTGTTTTTAACGTCTTTATCTTTTTTCTGTTTTGCTTCCCTGAGTTTGGCGCTTTTATCGGCGTTTGCAAAGTTGTTTTGTATACCGATTTCATCTCCGTAATAAATTATTGGAATACCGGGCAATGACATAAGAATAGAAAATGCCATACCAATTCTGTCTGGGTTGTTGTCTAAAAAGTTTGCCATTCTTCCTGATATTCCGAATCCCTTTCTAAACGATGCACCTTTTGGGGCTAAATCTTCAAAGAGGATTTCTCTTGTTTTTTCGTTTACCATTTCAAGCGTAAGTTCATCGTGAACTCTTAAAAATATTGCCCATGAGGCTGATGGCGGAATTTGCGGTGTTTGTTTGTAAGCTTTCCAAAAATAACTGTTATCTGCTGTTACAAGTGATGCCCAGATCGCAGGCATGTATGGAAAATGATAAGCTATCTGCACCTCATCTGTTCTTGTTAATTCTTTTTCTTCGCCTTTTATAGTTTCTTTAATTTTTCTCTCGGACCCGAAATATGGCAGGATTTTGTTTGGCATCTGGCAGGCTTCAGCTTGAATAACCGAGCGTGGAGCCACAGCCTGAATAAATGCGCTAAGGATTTTAATAATTCTATGTGTTTCCTCTAAATTTTCGGCATTTGTTCCGTCTTCTTTTATAAGGTATGGAATAGCATCCATTCTGAAAATATCTACCCCCTGATTTGCCCAGAATGCAATAGTTTCAAGGTTATAATATAATACTTTCGGATTTTTCCAGTTAATATCAAGCTGGAACGGGTAAAATGTGTGGTAAAAATAGTAATCTTTTTTATTAATGGTAACTTTTCTATAGTTATTTTCGGTGATTTCCGGGAAGATTATTCTTCTTTTTGAAATTTTGCCGTTTGGTTCTTTGTATTCTGCTACCCAGCCGAGTTTAGGATCTTTGTATTTTGTGTATTCCGGCATTTGATCTCTGACAACAAAGTAATCAATTTTTGAGGTATCGCCCTTGAGCGCTGATTGAAACCACTCGTGCTGGTCGGAAAAGTGGTTGAGAACTAAGTCAGCCTTGATTTTAAACCCTTTTTGTCTTGCAGATGATATAAATTTTTGAAATTCAAACATACCGCCGAGATCTTGTCTTATCCCTCTTGGATTTCTGATATCAAATCCTGCATCTTCCATTGGGGAATCAACAAACGGAAGGATATAAATTGTTGTTACGCCGAGAGTTTTAAGGTAATCAAGCATTTGAATATCATCTTTAAAGGTGTTTGTTTTATCAGGATTTTTAACACCGAAGTGGTTGGCGTAAAACATATATATAACTTCATCTTTATACCAGTCAGAAGGTCTTTTTAAATCTTCTTCTATTAAAGCGGAGGATCTTTCTTCCTTTGCTTTCTTTGCTATTGCAAGAATATTTGAATATATTACTTCAACATTTTCCTGCCCGTAAACTTTGGCAAGCGATGTTTTAATTTCTTTTTCAAGTTTTAAAGGGATAATTGCGTTCTCTTCTTGCTGAATTTCTTGTTTAGTCAGATTTTCGTTAACAGCATAAGAAATTCCTGCAGTGGTATTAAATATAAGAAGTGAAGCCAGTAATATTGCCAGTAACTTTCTCATAAAAATGCCTCCCTTATTAATTATTCTCTTATTCTAGCATCAGAGTAATCATACACAATTATCAAATCAGCTAATGTAACAAAACCATTATATTATAAAAGTTATATCCTGTGAGGTAATTTTATAATCTTTGTAGTTTTGTTACAAAAAAATTATGACTGTTTTGTTTCTGAATTTATATAATTACTTATTATCTCTGCTGCTTCCATTACCAGTCTTTCACATGGACGGGCTTTGTAATATTCTTCGGTTCTTTTTGAAGGTATAGGAGAATCATATTTTACATCCAGCCCGAGAAGTTCCCGGCATATTATCGTTTTATTTTTCTTTATAAATTCATTTGCAAGATATTGAATTCTCTTATAGTGCTCTGCTTTTATTTTATCATTTGCAGGTGTTGTGTAGCCGTATTTCAATCCTGCTATCATAAACATTGAACTGACAGCCCCGCAGACTTCTCTTAGCCTTCCCATTCCGCCTCCGAATGATGATGAGAGTTTTAATGCAGTATCAAAATCAAGCCCCAGATCATCCGAGAATGCGCAAAAAACCGACTGTGCACAATTATAACCGCTTCTGAACAATTCTCCAGCTTTTTTTGAATATTTATTTTCTTCCATAAGCGTATTGTACTATAAAATTAATCTGTTCGGGAATGTGTTTTTATTTTATATAAAATAGAATTTCCAATATGAACAATCTTTATAAATCATTAACTGTTATTGGCATACTTTTGATTATTGCGGGAGCATATTACAATTACAAAACAAACACTTATGTAACGGCAGAATTTAAAAATCTGCGTCCTTTTCATGACAGGGCGCCTGTTTATTATAACGGATTTAAAATCGGCAGTGTCGTAAAGGTGCGCCCGAATAAAACTTATACATCAACGATTGTAACAATGAAACTTCATCCTCATGATCTTCATCTGCCTGTAAATATTTCCGCTAATTTAAAAAAAGAGCGTAACAGATGGAATAGAAAGTTCGATTATATTGATTTAATTTATCCTAAAGCTCCTTCAATATTTTATTTGAAAGATGGAGACAGAATATCTGGGAAAACTACTGTTGAACTTGAATCTTATCTTGCCAATCAGGACCCGGAGTCTTTAGAAGTAATGAAAGCAGATGCTGCTGAAACTATAAAGAATTTGAATATAACAATTCAAACACTCGGGGATTTGTTTTCAACATTGAATTCTATGGCATCGGATGTTAAGCCGAATGTTGTTAAAGCCTCATCTGATTTAAGTGAAAGTACCGGAAATTTTGTGAAAATTTCTTCAAATGCTGGTGTTACAACAACAAACCTGAATGAAGCTTTTAACGAAAAGAGACTTGATAGCACAGCAAAAAATTTCCAGATTGTAAGCCGTAACGTAAAACTTATGACAAATGAACTGAATAATACAATTCCGCAAATAGGCTGTACAATTAATGAAGTGAACAGAGTTCTGTGTAATTTAGATGAAATGACAGAAGGTTTAAATTGCACCATGAAAAAGCCGTTCGGCGGTCTAAGACTGATTTTTGGCAGTCCTGTGGGCAAAAAATGCAGCTGTGATAAATAAGTATAACAACATTCGTAGAGGGAGAATGTAGCCGTTCCATCCGCCAAATAGTGTTTGCGTAATTACTTATATTCTTTATCCTCTCACTAATCTGGGAGACGGCGCCGCTCTTGACGAGCCTGCGAGTCATTAGAGATGCGGGTGAGGGTTTTATTGGAGGAGATCAAGCTATTATCATATATTATTCTCTTACGTGTTCAAGAGCCATTTCAAGAACTACTTTTACATGCTCATCTGCCAAAGAATAATATACATTTTTACCGCGTTTTTCAGCCTTTACAAGCTTTGCCGTTCTCAAGATTTTTAGCTGGTGAGAAACTGCTGATTTTGTCATATCAAGAAGCACTGCAAGATCATTTACGCACATCTCAGCTTGCTCAAGCGCCCACAAAAGCCGTATTCTTGTACTGTCCCCCATTACCTTGAAAAAATCCGACAAATCATACAAAATATGCAAATCCGGCATATCAGGCATAACTTTTTCTACTATTTCTGGATTAATAGCTTCACAGTCAGTCTTTTTAATTTCCATAGCTTTATTATAGTTTAACAATTGTTCAATTGTCAAATTTTTGTAACAAAATAATTTTATACACTTGACAATTGAATAGTTATTCAATTATAATACTAATATATAGTTGAATGCTTGTTCAATTGTTAAAGGAGATTATAAATATGTGCGAACATCATCATCACGAACATCCTAAAAAAAATGACAAATCGCAGTTGATAAAAATTATACTTGCGCTGGTCTTATTTACGGGGGCAATTGCCACACCTGTATCGGGAATTGCTAAAGTCATAATATTTTTTACTGCATATATAATTGCAGGTGGTGATGTTGTTGTTAAAGCTGTTAAAAATATTTTTAAAGGGGAAATATTTGATGAGAACTTTTTAATGGTTATTGCAACAGTTGGGGCTTTTGCAATACAAGAGTATCCGGAAGCAGTTATGGTTATGATTTTGTATCAGATTGGTGAATTTTTACAGGAAAAAGCTGTTGAAAAATCCAGAAAATCAATCTCACAGTTGATGGATATACGACCTGATTACGCAAATATTGAAATTGACGGGAAATTAACAAAAGTCAGCCCGTTAGAAATCAAAAAAGGCGATATAATAACTGTTAAAACAGGTGAAAAAATTCCCCTTGACGGAACAGTAATTGAAGGTCAGGCATCTGTTGACACATCGGCACTTACAGGAGAATCCGTTCCAAGAGAATTAAAAACCGGAGATAATGCAATTAGCGGGTGCATAAATACAAACGGGCTTTTGAAAATAAAAGTTGAAAAAGAATTTGGCGAGTCAACAGTATCTAAAATTCTTGAACTTGTCGAACATGCAGGCTCTAAAAAAGCAAAAGCAGAAAACTTTATTACAAAATTTGCAAGATATTATACACCTGCCGTTGTTGCAGGGGCATTTATATTAGCCATTGTTCCGCCTGTAATTTTACATGCCGGATTCAGCATCTGGCTTCAGCGCGCATTAACATTTCTTGTAATTTCATGTCCTTGTGCGCTTATAATATCAGTACCTTTAGGATTTTTTGCAGGTATCGGCGGTGCATCAAAAGAAGGTATTCTTATAAAAGGCGCCTGCTATATTGAAGCTCTGTCAAATCCGGATTCTGTTGTATTTGATAAAACAGGAACACTTACAAAAGGCACATTTAAAGTAACAGAAATTCATCCCTTTGGTATAACAGAGCAGGAGCTTTTAAAAATGTGTGCACAGGCAGAAAATTATTCAAGCCATCCGATTGCAGTTTCTTTAAAAGATGCGTACTCAAAAGAAATAGCTCCAGCCTCTGTTAAAAATGTAGAAGAAATTGCAGGAAACGGAGTTAAGGCAAATGTTGAAGGAGATGAAATTCTTGCGGGGAATATTCATCTTATGGAAATGTTCAACGTAGACTTCCAAAAAATAGACAGCGCCGGAACAATAGTTTATGCTGCAAAAAACAGGAAATTTGCAGGGTATATAGTAATCTCAGATGAACCTAAAGAAGATGCAAAGCCAGCGATTAATAACTTAAAAACACTCGCAAATCAAACCGTAATGCTAACAGGAGACTCTCAAAAAACAGCACAGTATATTGCGCAGGAACTTGGATTAAATAAATTCTATGCAGAGCTTCTCCCTTCCCAAAAAGTTGAAAAGCTTGAAGAATTGATTGCAAACAAAGAAAAAAATAAAAGTGTTATATTTGCAGGCGACGGCATTAATGATGCCCCGGTTCTAACAAGAGCAGATGTCGGGATTGCAATGGGCGGTCTTGGCTCTGACGCGGCAATAGAAGCTGCTGATGCCGTTATAATGGATGATAAACCCTCAAAAATAGTAAAAGCAATACTCATTGCTCGAAAAACAATGAGTATTGTAAAACAAAATATTGTATTTGCTCTGGGCATCAAGGCTTTGTTCTTAATTCTTGGAGCCTTCGGTATCGTAACAATGTGGGGAGCTGTATTTGCCGACACAGGTGTTGCGCTCTTAGCTGTTCTAAACTCACTCAGAGCATTAAAAGCTTAGCGGATAAAATTCGTCATAATTTTAGCTTCCGTCTGCGGATGGGAAATTCCTTCTTTTTTACCGGCTTCAATACATTTTAAAATCCATGCCATATTTTCACCCAGAACTCTCATTATCTGCATCCCTTCTAAATCCTGTTTTGCCTGTTCGGGAGAATTTTGAGCACCATGCGTCATACACCAGTAGTTTGACGAAATAACAGGCATTTGATTTATCGTAAAATGTTTTGTAATTGCATCAAGCGATGCTGTTGTGCCTGCGCGTCTCGCGGAAACTACAGCAGCAGCAGGTTTGAATGCAAAATTTGCACCGCCCGCATAAAACAATCTGTCCATAAATGATAATAATCTTCCGCTAGGATGCGCATAATAAACAGGAGAGCCAAATATAAATCCGTCAGCATCCTTTGCCTTTTCAATAACTTCATTTACAATGTCGTCTTTGAAAACGCATTTCCCGCCGTTTTTACGGCATCCTCCGCATCCTATACAATCGCGGATTGCATTTTTCCCAACCTGAATAATTTCTGTCTCAATTCCATTCTTCTGCAAAGTTGAAGCTGCTTCTTCAAGCGCAGTGTAAGTACAGCCATGTTCATTTGAACTGCCGTTAAATAATAAAACTTTCATAAAAACTACCCTCCTAAAATTATTAAATAAATTTTACCTTTTTTATGGTAACATAAAATAGGTCTTACAAATAAATACCGGCAAAAATTTTTATTTACGTTTTTTGAAAAAAATATTAATCAGGAGTATAAAATTATATGAAAGTATTAAGAATTAATTCAAACACAGCATTTGGACGTTCTCTGCGTAATGACGAGGTGGATGAGTACAGACAAACTTTAAGGGAAGCAAAAAAAGTTACAGGCCAGACCGGTAAATCAACATTTATAATCCCTATGCCGGTATTGCCGGTTTCCGAGTCAAAAGACACAGGTATAGGACATCTGACATCTAAAGAAGGTATTGACTTTATTGATTATATGCACACCTATCTTGATTTTAATATTGTAAAAGATCTTCCATCCGGACAAATTAAAAAATACAAAAACTTTTTTTGCAGTTATGAGGCATCATCACTTGCTCTGGGAGACCAAAATATTAATCCTGAGCTTTTATTAACAGATGAATATGAAAATCTTTTAACAAAAGATGAATTTCAGCAGATTGTTAATTCTAATAATAAAGACAATAAACATGAATTTATCAATTGCGAAAATACTATGGAAAGCGGAAGCAGCCAGGATAATGTATTAAAAAAAGCCTTTGAAAGATTTAAAAAACTTGATGATAGTAACAAGCTTAAACAAAAATATAATAAATTTGTTAAAGAAAATGACTTCTGGCTTAAGTTCCCGAGGGAAGCAGAACCGGAGCAGGAATTTTTTAAATTTAAACAATTTCTGGCAGAAGAACATCTTGCAAAAGGGAAAAAACTTCTCAATGACAGGGGAATAAAATTATGCGGAGATTGTCTTATAAATTTTACAAAAGATGAAGTTAATGCTTTCCCTAAAGCCTTCAAACAAGGGTACAATACAGGTCTTCCTGCTTGGGGAATTCCAACACTTGATTATGATACTATACTGGATGAATCAAGTGATGCCTATAAGTTACTAAAATCAAAAGTTCAGCTTATGGCAAGACGCTATGATGTTATCAGATTTGATGTCGGCTGGAATTATATAGCTCCAATTATGACTCCTCATGGTGAGAATAAAGTTTTGCCGGAAAATAAAAAATATCTGGGTAGTGCACTTGTCGATAATATAGACAAATGGGTTAGAGAAATTAAAGGAGAAGATTTTGATTTAAAAAATCTGGTTTATGAAGTAGAAGCCGGTCCTAATGAATTTTCACCCTTTAAACCCGACTCCTCGGAACTAATAGAGCCATTAAAAAAACGCGTAAAAGCATACTCGAATGTTTACATGCAAAACAATTGGGGAAGTAATGACGCTTTTACAAATAAATTCGGCTGGGATGGAGACACTTTTTCAATAGGTACAGGAAATCATGACCACCAGCCATTAAAACAAATTGCCAAAGGTATGCCTGATTCTGCGGCAAATAACCAGGTTCATAAAACAGATTCAATAGAACCGCTTGCAAGAATTTTGAAGATAGATCCTAAAGAATTGGATAATCCTTCAGTTTATTCAAAGGCAAAGTTTGCTGAAATTATGAGTGCAAAAAATATTCATTACTTCTTTATGGACGTCTTAGGATGCGAAGAAAGGTATAACGAACATAATCCTAATTCTGCTACAAGTTTTAGAAGGCGCGTGCCTTTTGACTATAAAAAAGCTTATCAGGATGCGCTCCATGAAGGTTTTGGTTTTAACATTATGGACGCATTTGAAAGAGTATTTAAAGCTAAGGGTTATGATAAATCCAATCCTGATTTATACAAAAAAATCGTAAAATTTCGTGATATATTGATTGAAAAAGAGCCTGTTCAATTTAAAACGGCTGCAAATTCGGATGATGATATTGTCAGACTTAATTTTACAGGAGAAAAGAATACAAAAAAATTAAAAATGCCGAAAATTTTATTGATTGCTTCCGGATGTGCTGCATTAGCTGGCGGGATTTTTTCATTTTATAAAAACAAAGACATTGATAATTGATTTATCAATGTCTTTTAATTTTAGGAAAAGCCGGCAAAAAGATTTATTTTTATTTTGTCAAGAAGCAATTTATGTGCCGGCATAGAAATTTTTGTAACTTATTTTATTTTTCTCACAATATTTTACTACTTCATCTGATATTTCGTCAAAATATTTAGAATTCTTTTTATTATAAATATCTTCATATATTGTTTTATATAACGGGTATTCTTCTCTTATAAACCTGAACATTTTTGTCTTAAAGCTGCTTCTGAGATTTAATTTATCGAACCAGTATTCATCTGTAAAATCTTTTGTCGCTTCAATAATTCTTTTAAAATCAGTTATTTCAGGAATAATAGGAGAAATAAATACTATCGTTCTTATACCATTTTGCTTTAATACTTTTAAAGTTTCAAGTCTTTCTTTTATAGATGAAGAATTTGGTTCTATTTTTTTCTTTAGATTTTCATCTAATAAGCTTATGGATACTGCAACTTCAACTTTTTTCATTTTTTTTAACAAATCAATATCTCTTAACACAAGTTTTGATTTTGTTACAATAGTTATGAGTGCTTCTGATTTAACAAGCTGTTCCATAATCATTCTTGTGATTTTATATTTTTTTTCATAAGAATTATACGGATCTGTTACGGTGCTTATCATAACTTTTTTATTTTTAATTTTAAAAGTATTTATTTTTTTGTTTGTGTGTTTTATGTCAATAAATTCACCCCATTCTTCTGAGTGTTTGCTGAAACTTGACATATAGGCAGCATAACAATACAAACATTTATTTGGACAACCAACATAAGGATTTATTACATAATCCAAATATTTTAATTTTGTCTTATTCAGATAATCTTTTACTCTGGTTTTATCTTCAACTACCATAATTCCATAATATGATGCCATAGAAAATATGTCAATAAGATTGACTTCTTATTCACGAATAAGAATATCTTTTTCTACAAGAAGCGGAATTGGTGATGTGATAATGATTTCGAGGTATTTATCGTTATTTTTTTTAATATTTTCCGCAATAGCATTTATTTCGGAGTTATTGGTGAAGTAGTGCTTCACAGCGTACTTTAAGACGGTCATGCCTTTGTTTGGATTTTTTTCAAATTTATATATATCATATTCGAAATATTTTTTAGCATTTTCACATCCGTTTACCAAAAAGCTTATTGCAGCCTTATCTGCTTTTTTGTTTTCGATAAGCTTTAACAGTACGCTGTTTTCAGTATTTTCAATAGTTTTATCAAAGTTTTCGGCATATTTTATCGGATCTTTTTCTTCAGGATAATAATAAACGCCTATCATTTTAGTCCAGTTGCCGACATTTTCTGAATTTCTGAAATATTCATTGCCATAACCTTTTGTCTGCGGGGCAATAGAGCTGTATTTGAGTTTATAAACTTCATTGTCAAAATGGATTTCTTCCGCAAGGCATGAAATATGCGGTAAAAATATTGCAAGTAATATAAACAAAATTCTTTTCATATATAAATTTAAACATTTTTTGATATAAAAAGAATTATACCTTTGTGTTATATATTAGGTTAATTTTAGAGATTATCGTTGACTGTAGTAAAATCTTTGCCGCCTACTGCTTTATAAATATCAACCGTAGAAATCAGATAATTTACCTGATTATTTACTTTATCTTTATCTGCTACAATAAGTTTTTCAGCATCTTTCATCAAATCAAGGTTTGATTTTGCTCCAATATTGAACTTCTTATCAGCAAGTTTATATTTTTCATTTTCCAGATTGTACCGTTTTACGCTTTCTTTATAATTTTTCTCTCTTGTTTTTGCACCGCCCAGAGAATCATTTAGCTCCTGTATTGAGGTCAAAATTGTTTTTTCATACATTTGCTGTGCTTTTTCAAGTTCAAGTTTCGTCCATCTCAATCTTGCCATTTTAGCTCCGCCCGTAAACAAATCAAGTGATGGAACAACACCTGCAAGAGATTTAAAAGTGTGATTTCCGAATATATTTGTAAAATTATATGCGCTGAAGCCTGCCTGACCGTACAAAATAAATTTAGGCAAAAAGTCGCGTCTTGCAACTTTTGCATCTATTCCTATTTTTTCAATATAATCTTCCGCCTTCAAATAATCAGGTCTGTACTGGATAACTTCGGCGTTAATAGATTCCGGCAGAGGAAGAAGTGCAATATTTGAATAATCACCTCTTGCCATTTGAGATAAATCTTTCTCTCTTAAACCTGTCAATACTCCGAGTTCTCTTGCAACAATAAGTCTTTTATCAAGATAAACATTCAATTCTTCTTTTAACTGTGTCAAAAGCTGTTTTTCATCCATGAGTTCTGTTACCGGGCACAAACCGTTATTATATTTTATTTCTTCTAATCTTACGATTTCTGTCTGGAGCTTAACGAGTTCTTCCTGATCCTTTATCAATTTGTCAAATTTGATAAGATTAAAATATTGGGATGCAACAGCAGAAGTTAGAGATATATAGGAAGCTCTTTCATTCTGTTTAACAATTTCATGCTGCTTTTTAAATGATTTTGTTCTCAAATAATTTTCGCCCCAGATATCAATTTCATAACTCATTGTAAGCGGCAGGAAAAAATTGCTCTGTTTGTAATCAGGAATTACAACATTACCGAATTTAACAGTTGAAGAACTGAAATCTCTAAACAAATCTCCCTGAAATCCGACCTGAGGCAGCTGTCCTGCAAAAGCCATTTTTATAACCTGTTCAGACTGCTTTACATTAAGCGATGCGATTTTCAAATCCTGATTGTTTTTAAATGCGGTTGTAATATAATCCGTCAAAACAGGGTCATTATACTTCTGCCACCACTCAAGGTTTAAATATTCAATTCTATAATCGGGCGTATCTTTTTTGTTCTTGGCTTGTGCTGTAATATTAAATGAGCACAGCAAAATAAACAGGGTAAGTAATATTTTAAAATTTTTCATATTTATGTATCCTTTTTACATGTTTGTGTTATTATGATAACACAAAGAAAAATCATGGACAAGCATAATTTATTAAAAAGTAGAATAGGAATGAAACTTGTACGCGTAGGCAAAATGGTACGCGCAATTGCAAATCAAAAATTTATTAAGGCTAATTTTCCTATAACTCCTGAACAATTTACGGTTTTGACAGCTATACTTGACCATGATGGTTTATATCAGAGGCAAATAGGTGCACTTACCCTGAAAGATCGCCCTAATATAACAAGAATAATAAATATACTTGAAGAAAAAGGGCTTGTAACAAGAACTCCTGATATAAACAAACGCAAAATATTTAAGATTAATATAACTGAAGAAGGTAAAAAGGCTTATAATGCGGTTTTACCCACAGTAGCGGAACACTGGCAGGATACAGTAGAAGGTGTTACTGATGAAGAACTTAAAAATTGTCTGAAAGTTTTAAATAAAATTAAAGCAAACTTGGAAGAAAAATTAAATATACAAATATAAGAGGTGAAATATGACAGACAGACCCCAAAATAAAAATCACGATGAACAATTTGAAGAAAAAGCTAAAGAAAGATTAAAAGAACGAAAAGAAAAAGCAAAAAAGAAACGTCCCGAATACAAGAAAAAAAGAGTTTTTGTTCCCGTAACAACAGCAGTTATTCTTATTTTGACTGGAATTTTCCTTGCGATACATGCAACATTTTACCAGTCAACAGATGATGCTTTTGTAGAAGGCAGACTTATCTCGGTTGCACCTCGTGTATCAGGTCCTGTAATAAATCTTCTCGTTGACGATAATGATGTTGTTAAAGCCGGCCAGCTTCTTGTCGAAATTGATCCTGCTGATTATGAAGTTAAGCTTCATCAGGCAGAAGCAAAACTTGCTGAGGCTAAAGCTCAATTAAATGTTACAGAAAAACAAATTGAAGAAGGCGGCTCAAATGTACAACAGTCTTATGAAGATGTAACATCAGCCCGGTCAAAGCTTGATTTTGCGGCTAAAGACCACAAAAGATATACTGATATGTATAAAGAAGGTATAGTATCAAAGCAGGACTTTGACAACAGCCAGAATCAATATACCGTTGCCCAGGCAAACCATAAAGCAGCGACCGAAAAATCAAAGGCAATGGAATCAGCTTTAGAATCTCATAAAGCAAAAGCCGAAGCAGTTCAGGCTGAAATTAAAAGACTTGAAGCCGAAGTAGAACAGGCAAAACTAAACCTTTCATACACAAAAATATATGCACCGCAATCAGGTATGGTTTCTGCCAGAAGCGTTGAAAAAGGCAATTACCTTCAAATAGGTCAGCCTTTAATGAATATTGTCCCTGAACATGTATGGGTAATTGCCAACTTTAAAGAAATTCAATTAACACACATGAAAAAAGGACAGCCTGTCTCAATTAAAGTCGATACATACCCCGGCAAACGTTTTAAAGGTCATGTTGACAGTATTCAGCGTTCAACAGGTGCAAAATCAAGCTTATTCCCGCCTGAAAATGCTGTAGGAAGCTATGTAAAAATCGTCCAGAGAGTTCCCGTCAAAATTATGTTTGACGAAGATATTAAAGATTACAACATAGTTCCAGGCATGTCAGTAGTACCCAAGGTTAAAATAAGATAATGGAAGAAACAAAAAAGCAGACAAACCCCTATATAGTTGCAATATCTGTATTGCTCCCGGCATTTTTGTCGCTTGCGGCATCTTCTGCAACAAACGTAAGCCAGCCTCATATTGCAGGATTTTACGGGGCAACACAGTATGAAACTAATACCGTTATAACCTGTTATATTATCTCAGGCGGGCTTATGCTGCCTGTTACCGGATATTTGGTCAGAACAATAGGCAAAAAACTTTTACTTTTTTACAGTATCTGGTTATTTGCATTAGGCTGCCTGCTATGCATACTTGCCCCGAATTTGCAGGCGCTTATTGCGGCAAGAATTGTTCAGGGTATCGGAAGCGGAGCAATTTTGCCTCTTTGTCAGGCTGTTTTGCTTGAGATATTTCCGCCTGAACAAAGAGGGGTCGCAATGGGATTATTTGGCGTTGCGGCAATGTTTTCTCCTCTTGCCGGGCCTTTTATTGGCGGCTATTTAACAGATAACTGGTCCTGGCAGTGGATTTTTATCATAAATATTCCGCTGTGTATGATTTCATTTGCACTTGTCAAAATGTTTGTACCTAACGACAAACCGGATAAACAAAAATATAATAAAAAATTTGATATAATAGGTTACGGCTCAATTGTTATAGCAATGGCATGCATGCAGGTGGTGCTTGATAAAGGACAACAGTATAACTGGTTTGATACAACATGGATATGCTGGACAACGGGTGTATGTATTTTTGCTTTTGTATTCTTTTATGTATGGGAGCTTGAATACAAATATCCTGTCATAGATATCAGAGTATTTAAAGACAAAAACTTTATGTTTGGAACATTGATGAGTTCATTTATCAATGTCACAATTTATTCAACACTGCTTTTAGTTCCGATGTTTGTCCAGAGTCTTTTGGGATACAGCCCTTCAAAATCAGGGCTTTCAATGTTTCCGCGCTCTATAGTATGTCTTGTCGGATTATTGCTATTCGGAGAGCTTTCAAGATTTATTAAACCGAAAATAATGGCAACAGCAGGACTTTTAACAATATCGGTTTCTTTATTGATGCTCACACAATTGAATACAACATCTTCAATTGAAAGTGTTATACTGCCAAATCTTTTATTGTGTGTCGGGGTTCCTATGGCATTTGTTCCGATTACAGCCCTGTCATTCCAAACTCTTCCTGCTTCTAAAAATGCCGATGCTGCATCATTGCATGCTCTGTTTAAAAATATCATAACGGCAATTGCAACATCTGCTTCAGCCACGTTTATTGCAAGGGTTTCACAGGTAAGACAAACTTATCTTGTTGAAAATTTATCACCCCATAACCCGATGTTCCAGCACAAACTTTTGGCATTGAAGGCCAAATTTTTAATACATTATCCTGATGTAGTTGCAGCAAAAAAAGCAAGCGGAACGTTATACAACCAGCTTTTACAGCAATCAAAACTGGCATCATTTTTTGATGCATTTACAGTGCTTGCACTAATGGCTGTTGCGGTTATTCCATTACTCTTGCTTATTAAATATAAAAAGCCAAAACAGACCGGTTAAAAATTTTACAGTCAGACATAGTTTATCACATGCCAGACATATAAAAAATCGTGGTATAATTACTTTATGAAAAATTTAAAAATATTTTTAGGTTACCTTACACTTATGTTAATTGCGTTGAGCATGCTATATCCGTTTTTTGCAATGGTAAATCTTTCTTTTACAGAAAATAACGAGATTTTTTCCCATGCTGGCAGAATTTTTCACAACAACCTAACATTTGAGAATTATAAAAATGTTTTTACTGAAATTCCAATCGGGCTTTATTTTTTCAACAGCCTTCTGGTTGCATTAGTAACCACAATCGGACAGGTAATTTTTTCATCACTTGCCGGATATGCATTTGCAAGACTAAATTTTAAGTACAAAGATGCGTTATTTCTCATAATATTAATAACAATGCTTGTTCCTCCGCAGGTAAACATTATACCGTTATTCTTTTTAATGCGGGAACTTCATCTGGTTGATACGTATCAGGCATTAATCTTACCTGCATTATTTGGAGGATTTGGTATATTTTTAATGAGACAGTATTTTCTGGGTTTTCCAAAAGATCTTGAGGAATCTGCAAGAATTGACGGCTGCAATCTTTTTCAAACATTTTTTAAAATTGCGCTGCCGCTGGCACTTCCGGCTGTTGCAACTTTAGCGATATTTACATTTGTAACTTCCTGGAACAGCTTTATGTGGCCTCTGATTGTTACAAACAGTGAAAGTATGAGAACATTGCCTGTCGGACTTGCAATTTATAAAGGCAGTTTCAGGGAATTAACTTTATGGAGCAATCTTCTTGCCTGTTCTGTTATATGTACAGTACCGGTAATAGGCGTATTCTTGTTAGGTAAAAAATTCTTTATTTCCGACATTTTACAAGGTGGCGTAAAAGAATAAAAAAGTCAGGTTTTTTGAACCTGACTTTTAGCTTATGAATTTTTTAATTACAGCTTATATTTCAACACCGAATTTGAGCCCTGTGATGAAACAAAAAGGAAATCACCATTTATATGCACTCCGTAAGGTTTTTGGACATTTGCAATAAGAACAGAAATCACGCCTGAAGGTGTAATTTTTATAACATTATTGCTATTGTAGTTAGAAACGTAGATATTTCCTGCATCATCGCTAACCATATCTATAGGTCCGTTGATTTTTGCATCTTTTATAAATATAAGTTTTTTGCCGTCAGGAGTAATTTTATAAATCATATTATCCGAAAAACATGCTACAAAAACATTTCCGTTTTTATCAGATGTAATTCCTGTCGGGCTCGCAATATCATTATACATTGCGTTCGTCTGTTCCTTCTTTGCCTGTTCGGTTTTTTGAGGCTCTGGTTTAGACGCTTCAACAGCAGCAGACGGCTGCGGTTTTTCTGTTTCTTTGATTGCTGTTTGCTCCTGTACAGTTGTTTTTAAAGAAGAAGCAAGCTGTTGTGCTTTTGGATAAACATTACTTTCTTTCGGGATTAATGAAAGATATGTTTTTGCCTTGTCAGGCTGACCTAGCTTACTGCTTAAATAAGCCGCTTTAAATACAGATTCATAGTCATCTGGTTTTCTAACCATAATCTGTTTAAATACAGCAAGGGCAGCTTCATCCTGCTTCAAATACTCAAGAATTGACCCCAGATTGTAATATGCATCAATATAATTCGGATCAATACTTATAGCCTGCCTGAAAGCCGCCATTGCACGATCGTATTGGGCTGTTTTATAATAATCAATTCCAAGATTATACTGCAATTTTGCCTCATTAGGCGGCTCGTAGAATTGTGGTTCTGCAAAAACCGCCAAACCTGTATTTGCCAGTATCAATAAACTTATAAAAAGTTTTTTCATCAATTTCTCCCGTAAAAATTTATTGTATTTCATCCAATTTTTCAATCAATTTTTGATTTTTTTCTGCAAATTCATGACCTCTGGCAATTATTGCAAGTTTGAGGATATTTGCAAGATTAATTGTATGAAGCTCTTTGTAATTGTCAGGAAGTCTTAAGCTCCAGTTTGCATCGCCTGCGGTACCTGGTCTGTTGTAGACATCGTAAACATTGAAGTAATCCGTAAAGAAGATTTGTATATTTTCAGCCTGACAAGCAAAGAGTTCAACAAGTTTTGTCTGAGCCAAAAATTCTGCATCATCTGTGAGATGAACAATAATATCATCTTTATTTTGGTTTTGTGCGAACAAATCATCTACAAGATTTTTAGCATGGAGATAACCGATGTGCGTGTGAATATTTTGATCTGCCCACATTTTAATCGGTTCATTGTCATGAGTTCCAACCATTGCCCAGCATTTTTTGCCGATGTTACAGCATCTGTAAGGATCTTCTGGTTTATCTGCTTCCACAAACTGTGTTAATTTCATGCCCTGCAGACCGTAAGCATTCATAACCGATGCAACAGGATTGGTCAAAGTGCCGAGATCTTCGCACACAATTGCATCTTTATCCAGCCCTTCTTCTTTAGCTGCAGCAATAACAATTTTTTCGATAAGTCTGCCGTAATCTTTTATCTGCTGTTTTGATAATTTTTTTACCCTTTTTTCTTTATCCGCAGTCAATTCCAAATCCAAATCTTCAATTTTTGCAATTGCGTATTTAGAAAGTTCCGGATGTTCGGGAGATGAATATAATCTTCCGGCACCTTCTTCTATTTTCGGTTTTTTGCCCTGCTTATATACCCATGGGTCAATAAGTCCTACGATATGATCTATTCTTACACCGCCGGGGTTTTCTCTGAACATTTTTTTGTAAAGATTTTTGAGAAGCTGTCCGCCTTCATCCAAAGAACCGTCAGCATTGTACATTCTTTCCGGATCCATAACAGGAAATCCCCATGCCTGCCCGTCTTTAGAGAAATAATCCGGAGGACAGCCAAGACACCAGCCTTTTAAAAATAACGACTGGTAAGCCCATGTATCGCGATCAGAAAATGCAACCTGTCTGTCTGCAATCATTTTTATATCATGTTTTTGAGCGAATTTTCTTGTTTCTTCATTTTGTTTGCTTATGATAAATTGAGTAAATTTATAAAGCTCAATTTCATCTGAATATTTATTTTCAATCTCTTTAATTCTGTCTGCAAACTGCATTTTTTCTTCTATTGATTGTGGATTAAATAGATTTTTGTCTGTTTCTGAATCCCATAGAGGCCAGTAATCATTTCCATGTTCAATTGATAATGCTTCATAAAGGCTGTCTTTATCGAGCCAGAAGCTATTTTCTCTTTTGAAATGTTCAAATTCTTTTTCAAGTTTTTTTACAGGGTTAGCTTTAAAGTTGTTCCAAGCTTCCTGCAAAGCTTCGTCATATCTTTTGTAAGCATAAGAATATGCAGTTTTATTTACATCTTTATTAGGATTGTTGTTTACGATTTCATTGTATGTATTTTCAGAAAGAATTTTCCCCCAGGCTTTTGTTGTTAACTCTTTTAAATCAATAAATAAAGGATTTCCTGAGAAAATAGTTCCTGTATAAGGGGAAGAATCACAAGATTTTGTTTTACCTGCCGGTCCAAGCTGAATTGCATCAAACAAACCAGAAGCGTATTCAATAAATTCTTTACCGCCATCAGTATTTATGCTACCGAAGCCTGTATTTTGTCCGCTTGCGGACGGGAAGCTTCCATTATGCATAATAAAAGCGAGATTTTTTTTACCGAGAGTTTTAAGTGCTTTTCTTATAGTTTTTTTAGCATTTTCTGATAAAACATTAGATTTTGATTCTAAAGTACAAGTCATATTTTAATTTACCCCTTCTTCCTATATCAACAAACTGATGATATCATAAGGCAATTATTTTTTCAACTGTCTTCCAAATCCTCTTCCAAGGGAGGGGGAACGTAGCCGTTCCATCCGCCATTTGAGTTTTGCATAAGCTTGTTCTGCCATTGTAAGAAAATATGACGTGTGAAGCGGAACACGCTGCCCCTCTCTCTATGTGAGAGGGAGCAGCTCTTGACGAGCTTGCGAGTCACTAGAGATGCGGGTGAGGGTTTAACTAGAGGGTAAGAAGGTAAGAAGGTAGGAAGATAGGAGGGTAGGCTGTTTACGGTAAAAGGCTTATCTTCTAATTGCCAAAGTCTACCTTCTTGTAGTGACAGAGCAAGTTCATGCAAGGCCCAGGTATCGGGTGCAGCGGCTACGCTGCCCCTCCCTTGAGGGGAGCGCGAATGAACGAAGGGCGAAACGGCGGCGCGCAGACGACGACGTTGCAGTCCCGTTATTCGCGAATGAGCAAGACAGGGGAAGTGAAGGGGTGGGTGATATTTAAATGAAAACTATAATTTGTACTGCTCACAAAAATAACATCTGTAACCAGCTTGCCTTCTTGCCTTCCGAACCTCTGTTCTTCCAGATCGCCCCCCACAAATGTTTCAAGAATAATATCTGCCTTTGCACACGCAGCATAGTGTAAACACTAACTGATAGTAACAAATGCAGCAGCAAGCAATTTATAAATAAGCCGTTTGTTATTCTTATCCTGCTTTTCTATAATATCAAAAATAGCTTTATCAAGATTTTCCGGCAAATTAACAGAAGAAAATTTAAAAAATTCTATCAGTTCAACGTCAAAAACAGAAGCGATTTTTTCCAGCACATGCAGGGAAGGGTAAAATCTGCCTGACTCGATACCTGAAAGCGATGATGTTTCAATATCAATCATTTCGGACAATTGTTCTTGAGTCAATCCCTTACTTTTTCGTATTTCTTTTATCCGTTTCCCTAATAATTTTTTGTTATCCATAAAATAATCATACCTTGATTTGATAATAAAAATAAGTAATAATATCACGTTTTTTAATTCAAATTACGTAATAAACACTTTATACCCCTTGACAATCACTGAAAAATGATTTAAAATAAGTGTATAACTATTAGTTTTATTAAAACTATGATTTTAGCATATACAAAATTGAACAATAACATAGAGTAATTTTAAGAGAGTAAATCTTACAAAAAAGAAAGGTGAAAAGATTATGAGAAAAATGAACGCATTCACGTTGGCTGAGGTATTGATTACCCTTGGTATTATCGGGGTAGTTGCTGCAATGACCATGCCTACATTGATGAACTCTACACAGGGTGCACAGTACAAAGCTGCTTACAAAAAAGCATTGTCTGCCTTGTCTCAGGCTGTTACTTTGAACGTTGCTTTAGATGAATGGAATTTTGCCGATTTAGACGGAACTGATGAGACTTACAATTTAACAGATATGTTAACAAGCAGAATGAATGTTGTTAGAACTGAAACAGGTTCCTTTAATGATGCTCAAGGGAATGATTATGCAGTAAAGAGAAATAGCTCTTTAAAAGGTGGCGGAGGTGAAGTTACTGCACCAGGAAATGGTAATACAACATTATTCTTCAATGATGGTATCATGTTTACATTCAAAAATACAGCTAAAGAATGTACATTAGGTACTGATGAAGCAGGGCTTACACCGGCTAAAAGAGCAACATTAACCACAAATGGTTGTATGGGCTTTATTGATGTAAACGGTATCAAGGCTCCGAACAGACTTGTACAATGTGATGTCGGCGGCGAAGGTACAGATTGTGAAATCAAGAGCCCGACAGATGTTTATCCTGTAATCTTCTATGATCAAACAATCATGCCTAACTCTGAAGCTGCCAGAGCAGTATTGTACAGCAAGTAGGGCGAGTGAGCTGAGGCTGGAGCGCTTTTGCCGTTGGGATGACAATCACATAAGGCAAAACGCGAACGAGCACAAATTTTTTAAAAATCGAATCTTTTTGTCGGCGGAGTTTCACCCCGCCGTTTTTTTATGAGATCCTGAACTTGTGTCAGGATTTCATTATTACCCTCTAGTTATACCCTCACCCGCATCTCTAGTGACTCGCAAGCTCGTCAAGAGCTGCTCCCTCTCACAAAGAGAGAGGGGCAGCGTAGCCGCTGCACCCGATACCTGGGCCTTGCATGAACTTGCTCTGTCACTACAAGAAGGTAGACTTTGGCAATTAGAAGATAAGCCTTTTACCGTAAACAGCCTATCTTCCTACCTTCCTAACTTCCAAACTGTATCCTGATAAATTGCCTGACATCTTTTATAACTTCTCCTCTATCCGGATGATTTTTACCCGTCTAATCCTTTAGAATTAGTTAAAATTAATTAATAATTTTTGTAAAGCTATTGACTTTTTACAAAAAATACTTTAAAATATAGATACAAAAAGATTTTTCAAAAGAGTTTTTATGCATATCCATACATTTTGGAGAGATTCGATGATTAAAATATTAATAGAGGATAGAGATATAAAAGCGTAGAACATTTTTGAGGAATCAGAAAGTTTTACAAAAAAGAAAGGTGAAAAGATTATGACAAAAAGATTCGGCTTTACACTCGCAGAAGTGTTAATCACATTAGGTATCATCGGTGTTGTAGCTGCAATGACTATGCCTACATTGATGAACTCTACTCAAGGTGCACAGTACAAAGCTGCTTACAAAAAAGCTTTATCAGCTTTATCTCAAGCTGTTACTTTAAACATGGCGCTTGATGAATGGAACTTTGCTGATTTGGAATCAGGCAGTACTGTTTACAATTTGGAAAAAATGTTAACAAGCAGAATGAATGTTGTTAGAACTGAAACAGGTTCATTTAACGATGCTAAAGAAGCTCAATATAAAGGAAGAGTTACAAATAATAAAGGTGCAGGTGTAACTTCTGATGTTACAGTTACAAATAATACAACATTATTCTTTAACGATGGTATTATGTTCACTTTCCAGGGTGATGATATTTCAGGATGTACAAGAGGTGCTGATGGTACAGATCCTATAACTTCTTTACCTGACTCTTGTAAAGGTTTCATCGATGTAAACGGTATTAAAGCTCCAAACAGAGTTGTTGCTTGCGATGAAGGTACTAACGATGATAATTGCCAAATCAAGAGCCCGACAGATATTTATCCTGTAATCTTCTATGATCAAACAATCATGCCTAACTCTGTTGCTGCTAGAGCAGTATTATACAGCAAATAGTTTTAATAGGATAAAACAAAATAGTAAAAAAGACTCTGTAATATTACAGAGTCTTTTTTAGTGATATCCTTTTTTTATTAATTGACACAAACAGCCCGAAATGCTATATATATAATATGAGAGAAATTGTTTATACGGAAAAACTTAATTCCATAAGAAATGAAATGACTCATTTATGGACATCATTCTTTATCGTTGGTGGAGGTTCTTTTACTCTCCTGTTTAATAAGCCGACTTTTGGTGTTGCCGTTTTGGCATTCATTGGACTGTTATTTGCGTGCATATTTTTTAATGCATACATAGTAAGGCGTACAGAACTTTTGAAATTGTTAAATAAATTAGAAAGGGAGAATAAATAATGGATATAATTTCTATATTACAAATTACAGGAGCATCACTGTTAGTTATAACCGGTATTTACGGGATTTATCAGTACATGAAACAAAATCGTGAATATAAAATGTACAAATAGAAAGTACCCGCATTTTTTAATTCCCTCTCGCTCAAGGAGGGGGGGGGGGAATTTCTAGCTGACCTGTGGTGAGAAGGCAGGGAGTCAAGTTGTATACAGTAATGTCATTGCGCATTTATTGCGCAATCTAAAATTTATCATAAAAAGATCGCGCACCATATGCGCGATGACAGGTCTTAATATTCACTCCCTCGTCACTTTGGGGAGAGAGTTAGAGAGAGGGGGAACGTAGCCGTTCCATCCATCACATTGGGTGTTGCATAAACTTTGGGTGTCATTGCGAGGGGGAGCGTGCCGCTCTACACGTCACATTTTCTTACAATGTCAGAACAATCCTATTTTTGGAAAAATTTATCAAGCAATACAGGCACAAATTTCGCACTTAGTGCACTGAAATCAAACACAAATTCATTCACGCCTGCACTGTATAATTCTTCGACCTTATCAAATTCCTCAAGAATTTTATCCTCAAACATGTGCATTCTGCAAAATCCATCACAGGTAAAAGGATAAATTTTATCCAATGAAGGATCATGAAGCCCGTAACCTCCCCTGTGGCAGGGGGCTTTGCACGAAAGACGCGATACTACTGCGCTGTCATTATTTAAAGGACACAAACCAAGACTTGGAACCCTTATATTTCCTGCAATAGTATATTTTTTAAACTGTATATCATTTTTTATTTTTTTTATCGTTTTTATGGTGCTTTCTATATCTGAAAATGACGTAAAATCAACTGTTTCAATCGGAGCAAGGTTATTCAGGCATTTTATGGAAAGACTGTTCAATAGGTTTATGCCCTGTCCTATTTCTATCGGAATATGGTTAATATCAGAATCATTAATCGCCGTCCAAAAATATCCGATATTGTTGATAATCAAGCTATCAGGTGCCGGATTAGTAAGCAAAATCTGCTTTACATACTCATAAACCCTGTCAAAATCCCTTTCAATAAGAATTCTCGGCGTAGAAAGCTGGAATTTTATCCCGTATTTGGTACAGAATTTTTTAACCTTCATTATTATGTCGCTGAAACTGCTTGTCGCAAGATCGCATGTCGCAAGGATTTCCCCGTACTCTATTGAGTAAACCGGGCATACACCCGCTTTTTTTATGTATTTTTCAAGTTCTTTTATTTGTGCAAGTTCTGAAAGGCGTAAATTTATTTTATATATGTCTTTTTTTGAATAATCCAGAACCTGCCGGATTTTGGGCTTTGTAATTTTCCACTCAAAATTCCTTATATTTCTGCTGAATTTAAAATCCTGCCCTTCAGCGCTTACCACAACCCCGAGAAAGTGATTTGTGCTGTAAATACTTTTTCTCACATGTTTGAAAGGAAGTTTTTGATGCTTAAAAAGTTTGGGCTTATCAAGAATTTTTTGGATAAGTTCAATGGCCTCCAATATTTCATCGGAATTATTAAATTTTCCCTTGATAACAACGCTGTCAATAGCCTTTAATTTTTTTATATCCTCGGCACAGTAAGGAAGGTTATCGCTGTCTATCGCCAGAGGAAGTTTTGTATACTGTTTAATTTTTGCAATATTTTTCATGTAGATTTCTTCGGTAATAATAATCTCATCGACCTTGTGAAAATTATTAATAAAGTCAATACCTGCTAAATTATGAATATCAAAATACGAATCTACAATAACCTTGAAGGGCAGATTAAAAACCTTTATTGCCTCCAAAATCGCAAAACTGTTTATGAAAATACCATCAATTCCTGCTGTTTTCAAAAATTTCAACAATTTTTTTATCTCCGGCAGGTTTTCTTCTGTTATGTCATGTTTGAAATTTATATAAATAGCACAGTTATTCCGTTTTGCAGCATCCACAAATTCATTAACATACTCAAAATTGTTATTTAAAAACTTTTTATAATAAACATAATAATCCCTGCAAGATGTTTCTTTAGCGAAAACGCCAATATCTTCAGGCTTTTTAACAGGTGCAACAATTTTTATACTTCCCATAGAATTATTATACCATAATAAATATTATAAGAAGTGAATAGGTGAATAAGTAAGTCAATACTGTGCGCTTCGCGCACCGTAAAACAGCTTCCTTCCCTGAATAGGGAAGGTTAGGATGGGTTATAATTAATACCCACCCTAATCAGGGAGGGGTAATATAAATTATTCACCCTCACCCTAGCCCTCTTTCACAAGGGAGAGAAAGATTAAATTTCGTGCGTATTAGCGCGTCGTAATGACTTATTAACTTATTCACCTATTAACTTTCTATAATATTTATTATGTAAACAAATGTTAACATTCGCTGAAAAATTAAGCAATTTTTTGGGAAAGAAATACTTAGTATATATATAAGGAATATATAGGATAGTTTAACACACTTTCTCAAAACACAAATCAATAGGATTACAATTGAATTTAGGGAGGACAGCAATGGCAATAGGTGCTGAGGATTACATCGACCAGCTATTGGTCAAAAAATATGCAGAAGAAAAAGTTGATAACCATGACAATATGGAATCCATGGTTGACCCTGAAAAAATGATGGGTGCAATGAATGATTACGCCAGCATGTATCGCAATATGATGGGGCTTAAACAACGTCTCAATATAGCTTGTTACGCGGTTAATGCTCGTAATGCACGATATAACAAAACTTCCCAGTATTAGTTATACAAAATTTTATGTTCCTGCTTTTTTAAGATATAATATCTCTAAGAAAGTGAGAACAAAATGGCGGGAAAAATTATCCTTGCTTCTTCTTCTCCCAGAAGAGCAGATATTCTGAAAAAACTTAATATTGGATTTGAAATTATACCGTCTCCGTATGTCGAAGATCATACAAGGACGGTTTTTTCTTATGATTTTATAGAAAGTCTTGCTTATAACAAGGCAAAGGCGGTTTTACCTCTTGTCAAAGAACCTTCATTAATTATCGGAGCAGACACTGTTGTTGTTCTTGATAATGAAATTCTTGGTAAGCCCGAAGGATATGAAGGTGCTTTTAGAATGCTGAAAAGGCTTTCTGGAAAATCTCATATTGTTGTTACCAGTATTGTTGTGATAGATTCCCAAACAAAAGAAGTAAAGAAAAATTCAACAACCAGCGTGGTAACGTTTGAAAAGCTTACTGATGAACAAATAAAATACTATATTGATAATTTTAAGCCGTTTGATAAAGCAGGAGCGTATGGAATTCAAGAGATGCCAGCAGGCTATATCAAATCATATACCGGTGACCTTGAAAACATTATAGGTATAAGTTCTAAAGCTTTACTTAAATTATTATAAATTGGCTCCGCAGCATTTTTTGAATTTTTTACCGCTTCCGCATGGACATGGATCGTTTCGCCCGATTTTGCTTAAATCTATTCCTTCCAAATTTGGTTTTTCTATATCTTCTTCTATAATACCAAGAGTTTTTGAAAAAGCTTTGGATTTATACAAAACAGTTGTTGATGAAAATATTTTATTCTCCAAATATCTTGATTTATAGTGTTCAAGTAATTCATCAAGGGTATAATTTGTATTGAGAAGCTTATTAACAATCTCCATAAAATTGTCGTGCTTTTGTGCAACACGCTTAATTATGTTAGCTGAAAATTTATCATTATTTAAGAAAAATTCAACGCATTCTTTTGCATTTTCTACACTGTCCGGATTTTCTATAATTTTATTAAATGTTTCATAAAAAGGAACTGCATATAAACCTAATTCATTATCAAAAATTATTCCGACATCATAAATTTCTTTGTGAGATGAGAAACCGCCCAGAGAATTTTCCAGGAAATTTTCATAAGAATTATTAAACTCTGAAACATTAAAGAATTTATAAGTGTCTAAGGTTTGAATTTTATCTTTGAAATCAACTTTTTCTCCGCCTTCAGCAAAATCGTTGAAAGCACCGATTAAATCATCAGCGAACTTGTTTGTTGTTACAATCTCATCTGTACCAAAAAACTCTATAAATTTATCATAAATTTCTTTAATATCTTTTTCAATTTCTTTCTGCTTTTCTGGATTATCCATATAAACCAGCTCAGGGTTTTGAATAATTTTTGCAACGGAATATCTCAGAGCGTCATCACGCCTGCTTGATGGAAGCACACCTGATATTTCAAGAAGATAATATGCTTTTTCAAATTTAAAAATCCTTGCAACAACATACTGACCTGACCCCATTCCTCTGAATGTAGTCATTTTTACAAGTGATACAACATTATATGTTTTTTCGTTTATAATATTATTCAATTCAAAGCCGTTTTGCAATACACGTTTTATTTCAAAAATTGAAGATATAGACTGCATCAAAGCCTTAACAATCTTTTTTTCTAAAGCAGAAAGCTTTCTGGTATTTTCCAAAAACAAGGCTAATATACTTTTATTATTCAAATTTCTTTCAAATATGTAATTAAAACAAGCAGATTGAAAATTCATTCCGCTCTGTCCGATTGTTTTTAAATATTCTTCAAAATCAGGTTTTACAGCCTCATCTATCTGTATAAATTCAGCAAGACGTTTTATAATCTCATTAATTTCTTTTAAATCTTCTAAAACTAGCATTAATTTCTCCCTCTCTATAAAGAGAATACCTTAAAAGAATTCAAAACTCAATACTATAACCGATTAATATTGTTAAGGTTTTCTAACAAGCTTTGTTTCAAGAGAAAATTCACAATCCGGACACATTTTTTGAGCAATTCTTTTATCTAATTTTGCTCCGTTTAAATCACCTAATGCTGCTCTTGCTACTGATCTGTTATAGTAAACATCAGCCGGAGAAAAATGTACATTTTCTTTTTTAACATAAGCGTCGACAAGTTTATTCAATTCATTATATGCAGCCGAGTAATCCTTATTTTTAAGCTGATAAGCGGCTTTTTCACTTCTCAAAAGATATTTTGCAGCTTTTTCAGGCTCAGCTTCTATAGCTTTATCAAATTCAGCGAGCATGTCTTTATAAGGTAAATAATAAGTTTTAACCCCTGTAATATTATCAGAGAAACTGTCGGATAAACTGTATTTGTTAGCATTTACGTAATCATTTACAGATTCCTTATACTGTTTTAATTTAAATTCAGCATAAGCTTTTTGAGCATATGCTTCAGGAGCTATCGGTACAAATTTCAAATATATACCTGCTAAATTTGCAGCCTGCTTGTATTTTTCGGAATTATTCAATCCACTGATAATAAACGGAGTACAAACATAGCCAATAAATAAAACAGCAAGTATTAATACAATATAAACACTTTTTCTTGGAGTATTTACATATTCCTTAAAAGCCTTATCATCAATATATTTTACACTGGGCTTAAAAGGAGTTTTCTTAAAAGTTCCAATATACCTTGCCAGATAATTTTCATAAAGATAGTTAATGCCTATATAAGTAATATAAAGGACAATCAGCGGAATTAGTGACAAAATCAAAGCTGCCGCCCAGAATGGCATGCGCATAAATTCCGTAAAAAACGGAAATATAATAAAATAAATATATAAAAGGATTTCCAGAGCTACAACAGAATTTAGAATTGTTGTAAACTTTCTGTAAGTTTTGTTAACTTCTTTTAATTTTTCATCAGGAAGTTTTACCGAATATAAGTAACCGTTACTTCTCATAATACCTGCGAGTATAGTATAGTTATTTATATTATAGTAAGTGCAGTACTGAGAGTTTAAAAAAATTTTTTTTCTGTAATCATTAATATCCATAAATTTATATTAACATTTTTTCTAAAAATTTGCAATCAGTTTACAAAAAATTTTGAGATGTTATAATAAATTGGCAGCAAATTGAAAATTATATATATCGGGACGTGGCGCAGCTTGGTAGCGTGCTACCTTGGGGTGGTAGAGGTCGCAGGTTCAAATCCTGTCGTTCCGATTTTTTAAATAGCTTCAATTTTTGGGATGTAGCACTCTGCCGAGCAAACGATTAAGTATCGTTTGCGAGAGGTGATGGTAGCGCCTTGCTATTCTTCTATATCTCTGTTAAAATTCAACCAGTACATTTAAAATAAAGAATAGCAATTGAAAAAAATTTCGGGATGTAGCACTCTGCCGAGCAAACGATTAAGTATCGTTTGCGAGAGGTGATGGTAGCGCCTTGCTATTCTTCTAT
>CALVEO010000020.1 GCA_944326615.1 Candidatus Gastranaerophilales bacterium
TTATCAACAACAACCATTTCGGAATTTTTATATCCGAGTCTTTGCAAAGCATCATAACAGCCTTTGCCTGATCTCATTGAAACCTCGGCTTCCGAAGACATTCCGCCGCATAAAACCGCAATTTTTGAATTTTTATCTATAACAGATTTAATTTCCTGCATAATTCAACCTCTTTTTCATTTTTACCGCCGAGATACCTGACCTCGGGTTTTAATTCTACATTAAACTTTTCTTTAACACGCGAACACATTTCATACATTAATTCTAAAATATCTAAAGATGTTGCATTACCGTCATTTATAATAAAGTTTGCGTGATTTTCCCAAACATGAGCACCACCGATTTTAAGTCCTTTAACACCGGCCTCATCCAAAAGACGCCCCGCAGAATCACCTTCGGGGTTTCTAAATGTGCTGCCGCAGTTTGGCAAAGTCAAAGACGGCTGCTTATTATGCCTGAAAGACAAATTTTCATCCATTTTTTCCTGAATTTTATCTTTTGTACAAGGCTTTAAAACAAATTCAGCCTCTAACACAGAATAAGGCATCTTCTGGCAGATTGATGTTCTGTAACTAAACTGCATATCTTGATTTGTAAGTGTTATGACACCATTTTCAGGGCTATAAAGTTTAACTGATTTCAACACATCAGCGATTGTCTGTCCATGGGCACCTGCGTTCATAAAAACTTCACCGCCGACAGAGCCAGGGAAAGCTATCATAAATTCAAGACCGCTCAAACCGTTTTCTAAAGCAATTTTTGATAATTTTGTACCTCTTACACCTGCCCCGGCAAAAACAGTATTGCCTTCAATCCTTATCCCGTCAATTTTTTTGGTACAGATAACAGCACCGTCATAACCATCGGATGACACAAGAATATTGGAAAAATTTCCCGCAACAAATGCATCAGGTTCTTTTTCTTTTATTTCGACAAATTCTTCAACCGATTCAGGGAAATACATTCTTGCTATTTTCCCTCCGATTTTAAAAGATGTCATTTTTTTTATATCATAATCAGTTTGCAGCACCGACAGCCTCTTTTCTGGCATTCAAAAGCTCTTTTGACAAATTTGTTATAGTTCCGGCACCAAGACCGATTACAACATCATCTTTTTTAAGTTCGGGATAAAGTTTCTTTGCAACATCTGCAATCGAGCCTTTTATATATTCACATGGAATATCAACATGACCTGACAAATCTTTCGCAAAATTTTCGGAATTTATACCGTCAATTGCATCTTCTGATGCGGCATAAACATCTGTTACAACAACTTTATCGACATTTGAAAATGCATCCAGAAATTCATCCCAAAGATTTTTCAACCGGCTAAATCTGTGCGGCTGAAAAACTGCGATAATACGTTTGTCCAGCATTCCTTCGGCAGATGAAAGAGTCGCCTTAATTTCTGTCGGATGATGCGCATAATCATCATAAATAGTTACCCCGTCAAATTCTCCGACTTTCTGAAATCTTCTTCCCATGCCTGAAAAAGTCGCAAAATGCGGTTTAACAACACTAATATCAACCCCTGCCTGATGAAGACTTGCAAGAACTGATAAAGCATTATAAACATTATGCTTCCCGCGCAGGATAATTTTTAAATCAGTTAAAAATTCACCTTTGTAATAAATATCAAATGTAGTGCACTCCGGCATAAATTCAATATTTTTAGCTGTGTAATCAGCATCCGAAAGACCGAATGTCAAAGTTTTATGACTGTGAAGGCTCATTGTTGCAGAGCAATCCTTGTTTACAAGAACAACTGAACTTTCAGGAATATTTGAAATAAATTTTTCAAATGTATCAAGAATTGATTTTAAGCCGTCTTTATAAAAGTCAAGATGATCAGGCTCAAGATTATTGATAACACAAACGTTAGGGCAATATTTAACAATTGTACCGTCGCTTTCATCCAACTCGGCACAGAAAAATTTTCCGTCCTGAGAATGCGCATTAACACCGAGTTCCGGAATAATTCCGCCTACAACATAAGAAGGCTTAAGTCCAGCTTTTTCTAAAACATAAGATGAAAGTCCGCTTGTTGTTGTTTTCCCATGTGTTCCCGAATATCCTAAGAAAAACTTACCCCATCTTGAAATTTCGGCTAAAATATCCGATCTGTGATAAACAGTTAATCCGAGCTCTCTTGCTCTAATCATTTCGGGGTTATTTTCGCGGATTGCAGTGCTTGCAACAACAACGGCATCTGATGGCACATTTTCAGCCTTTTGCCCTATATGAACCTTTGCACCTAAATCTCTTAATTTTTGAATATATTTACTATCAACTATATCCGAGCCTGAAACATCGCATCCGTTTTCCAGAAGATACTTTGCGAGTCCGCTCATTCCTACACCGCCTATTGCGATAAAATAATACTTTTTACTTTTCAAAACTCTATCCCTTATCTGTAATTTACATATTCTATTATAATACATAAATCCTGATACGGGGCGGAATTTTACTATTTGTAAATATTTTATTTTAAATTATAAAAAGGCGGGAAATCATCCCCGCCTTAAATTATTTAACAACTATATTTACAAGTTTTTTAGGTACAACAATTGTTTTTACAATTGTCTTGCCTGCTGTAAGTTCTTTGATTTTTTCGCTATTCAGAGCAAGAGCTTTCAGCTCATCTTCCGATAAAGCTTCATCAGCCTCTATTTTATCCTTGAGTTTTCCGTTAATCTGAACAACGAGCGTGATTGAACTTGCCTTTGCAAGGTTTTCATCCCACTTCGGCCATTCAACATCATGAATTGACCCTTCTCCACCCAGTTCATGCCATGCTTCTTCTGTCAGGTGAACCGCTACAGGAGACATCAATTTGATTAATGTAATAATTGCAAAGCTCAAAATCGCCTTGTCCTCATCATCAAGCTCAGATTTTTTGCCTCTCCAATCGTAAATTGCATTAACAAGTTCTCTGTATTTTGAAATTACAGTATTGAACTGAAAGTCATTTGAAATATCATTGGTAATTCCCTTGATTGCAATATGGACAAGACGAAGGAGATTGTCATTGTCTTTTTTGAGTGAAGAGTGAAGGGTGAAGGGTGAAACGTTAATATAATCAGCATTTGAAGAAATCAATCTCCAAACTCTGTTGAGGAATTTGTAACATCCTTCAACACCAGCATCTG
The DNA here is from genome assembly GCA_944326615.1 of Candidatus Gastranaerophilales bacterium. Classification (GTDB taxonomy): domain Bacteria; phylum Cyanobacteriota; class Vampirovibrionia; order Gastranaerophilales; family Gastranaerophilaceae; genus Stercorousia. Next base: position 3,150 of record CALVEO010000020.1, read on the forward strand.
ACCAGTCAAAATCACGCGCCGGAGGTGAATCTGACAGAATAAACAATCTTGCAGTATCCGCGCCGTAATTTTCAAATATTTCATCTGGATCAACCGTATTGCCTTTTGACTTAGACATTTTTGATCCGTCTTTTAAAACCATCCCTTGAGTTAAAAGATTTTTAAAAGGTTCGTCAAAATCCAAAAGTCCCATATCTCTTAATGCTTTTGTAAAAAATCTTGAATACAAAAGATGTAAAATTGCGTGTTCAATCCCGCCTACATACTGATCAACAGGAAGCCATTTATTTACTTTATCTTTAGCAAACGGCATTTTGTCATTTCTTGCATCGGAATACCTGAGATAATACCAGCTTGAGCAGACAAATGTATCCATTGTATCGGTTTCACGTCTTGCAGGTCCGCCGCAGCATGGGCAGGTAGTATTAACAAATGTTTTAGAAGTCGTAATAGGAGATTTACCGACTACGCTGAAATCTACATCTTTTGGCAATAATACCGGCAATTGTTCTTCCGGAACCGGCTGAATTCCGCATTTGTCGCAATATACAACAGGGATAGGAGCCCCCCAGTATCTCTGTCTTGAAACAAGCCAGTCGCGAAGTCTGTACTGAGTCTTAAATTCACCAAAACCTTTATCAATAGCCTTTTGAGTAATCGCTTTTTTAGCTTCCTCATTACTCATTCCGTCAAATTCGTTTGAATTTACAAGAACTCCCGGTTCTGTGTAAGCTTCTGTAAGTTCCCTCGCTCCTTGTGGGTGAGGGGTTATAACAACCTTAATCGGGAGATTATACTTTTTAGCAAAATCAAAGTCTCTTGTATCATGTGCAGGAACAGCCATAACAGCGCCTGTACCGTATTCTGCCAGTGCGTAATCTGCCGTCCACAGAGGAAATTTTTCTCCCGTAAAAGGATTTATACAGTGAGTTCCCAAAGGCACGCCGGTTTTAACTCTGTCCGTTGAAAGTCTTTCAATTTCTGTCATTTTGCGGGCATTAGCGCGGTAAGCTTCAACAGCCTCTTTATTTTCAGGAGTTGTTAATTTTTCAATATCTTTATATTCAGGAGCGACAACAAGATAAGTTATACCATGAACCGTATCCGGTCTTGTTGTATAAACAGGAACTTCTAAATCATTTTCAACAACTTTAAACTTGAAAATTGCACCTTCTGATTTACCAATCCAGTTTGCCTGCATTGTTTTAACGTTTTCGCCCCAGCCTGCCAGTTTATCCAAATCTTCAAGAAGAACTTCTGCATAATCAGTAATTTTCAAAAACCACTGGGATAAATATTTTTTCTCAACAATATGGTCGCATCTCCAGCATTTACCATCGATTACCTGCTCGTTTGCAAGCACTGTTCCACATTCTTCACACCAGTTTACGGCGGCTTCTTTTTTGTATGCAAGACCTTTTTTATATAATTGAAGGAACAGCCACTGCGTCCATTTGTAATAATCAGGCTTGCAGGTTGTAACTTCTCTATCCCAATCGTAAGAAAGTCCGAGCATTTTCAACTGTTTTGTCATATATGCTATATTTTCATCAGTCCAAGTTTCAGGGTTAGCTCCATGTTTCATTGCAGCGTTTTCTGCAGGCAGACCAAAACTATCCCAGCCCATAGGATGAAGGACATTATAGCCATTCATTTTTTTAAATCGAGCAATAACATCAGTTATGGTGTAATTTCTGACATGCCCCATGTGAAGCTTGCCTGACGGGTAAGGGAACATGGATAAAGCGTAATACTTTGGTTTATCACTTGTATCAGGGGTTTTAAATACTCCTTTTTCCTCCCAGATTTTCTGCCATTTTTTTTCTATTTCCTGCGGAAAATATGCATCTTTCATTCTTTTATCCTCTTTGACTAAAACCAATTTGTATATTACGGTAAGTCGCTTCTTTATAAAATTTACAGTTTATTAATTATTATAATAAACTCTGGCTCCTATAATCTTTCCAGCCTATAGCAATATTAGCATGAATAAAAAATATAATCAAATCAAAAAATATTGACAAATAACAAAAAATCGTAAATAATAAATTTATAGTTTTTTAATTTTTAGGAGGCAAAAGTTATGAAAAGAATTGAGCTGAGAATCGCCCCCCCCCCGAAAAGTCAGGTATAGCAAGGGATTGCGATTTTGGACTATTTAAAAAGATACTAACATACTGCAGCTCCAGGGCAGTAAGACTTTATTTGGAAGGTAAGCTATTTGGCCGACGGAGGAACGGAGGTCAGGTGGCCAAGCTATTATCGGTGCTATGCACAAAAATAACTTCTGTAACCAGCCTGCCTTCCTGCCATCAGAATTTCTGTTCTTCTGATTGTTACCCACCCAAGCCCTCCCTGATCAGGGAGGGAGGATGTTCTCGTAAATCCGATCTACAAGCTAATAACTGTCATTGCGAGCGACAGAATGGAGCGTCGCAATCTCATAATTTATGTAATATTAATGAGATTACTACGTCGAATGCTTCGCATTCTCCTCGTAATGACATAGAAAGTTTATGCAGAACTCAGATGGCGGGTGCAGCGGCAACGCTGCCGCAAAGGGGAGAAGGAATAAGTAAAAAGCTCCTGAAACACAGAGGTCAATCTGACGTTCGTAAGATCCTGAAACAAGTTCAGGATGACAGAAATATTTCCCTGAAACCGACTGATTCACTTATTAACCTATTCTCTTATTCACCTCGTAAACGCTGCGCGTTTACGTTGGCAGAGGTCTTGATTACCTTAGGAATTATCGGCGTGGTGGCTGCGATGACTATGCCGGTACTTATTGCAAACCATCAAAAAAAACAGGTAGGAGTAAAATTAGCAAAATTTTATTCTGTAATGAATCAGGCATTAATCCGTTGGGAAAATGAGAACGGAATAATCACAGAAGATATTAAATTCAGTGATCGAACTTCTGATACACTAGCTGCTTGGTATGATGAAGCTATTGGTAAATATGTACAAACAGTAAAAAAAGAACAAGACAGGCAATATTTAAAAGTCGCATTTAATGACGGTTCAGGATTTGTTGCATATATTCAAAGCTCTCTGGCTGGTATTTACTTCTTTTACTGCACTGAATATAAATACTGCAAAGAAGAATCTTTTGATGGTAAACGAACTTTTGTATTCTCACTACATAAAGGCAGATTAGAACCATACGGCAGCCAATATAATTATAGCAGAGAGCAAGTCCTAGAAGCTTGCAAATATGGAAACACAGATGATCCTGAAATAAGCTCTAAAGGCAGGCGCCATTTTTGCGCCAGACTCATACAAATGGACGGATGGGAAATAAAAGATGATTATCCCTGGAATCAAATTATACTTGAAAATTAATATTTTACATTATTTAATTTTTAAAGTATAATAATCAGTATGAAAAAGATATCCGTTTTATTAAGTTTAGCTTTATTAGTCTGTGCTGTGGCACAAACACCATCGCAGGCAGGATTTTTTGCACAACAAAGAGCCAAAATAGAACAAAACAGATTATACAAATCAACATATAACGATATCAAAAATGTTATTGAACAACAAAATATCTACGCAAATAAATACGATTTAAAAGGATTATCAGCTCTTTATGCTAATGATTTTGTAAACTCGGACGGTTTTAACAAGGATATTTATTTTAAACTTATTGAAGAAACATGGAAAACTTATCCGGATATTTCATACGTCACAGATATAAAAAATATCGAATTCAGTGACAATTATGCAACAGTATTCGTAAACGAAACGGCTGTGGCTACATCAAAAGAAGATATAGGTGATTTTACGGCGGTAGGGGAGTTATACTCGGTGTCTCAATGCGTTTATCACCTTGAAAAACAGGGAGCAAAGTGGCTTATTAATTCCGAAAAAATTATAGAAGAAACTTCTACTTTGAAATACGGAGATGCCAGATACACTAATATCCAGCTTAATACGCCAAAACAAATCGGTGCAGGGAAAGAATACACAACAACTCTAAAAGTAGACGCCCCGCAAGACACTGTAGTAATTGCATCTATTAACAAAGAAAATATTATTTATCCACAGAAAAAATCTGATGATGCTTTCAGAAAAATGCCGGATGATAATATTTTAGAGCGAATTTTTACATCAAACACTGATAACGTAAACGAATATGCTGTTGCTTCCATCGGAATTACAAGAGCAGAAAATTATACAGATAATCAAATAAGAATTTATATGGGAGGACTTGCATTTATTATGACAAGAATAAATATCATTCCTGAAAATAAATTCATAAAGTTTGATGAAAAAGAGGCAAATACTGATAAATAAGGCAAAAAGATGGAGAAAACAGGTAAGTTTATATATTTTGCAATCTGTTATGTATTTTTTATATTTACGGATTTGTACCTTTCAAACATAATGGTTGAAAATCTTACAGGAGGTTTGAAATATTCAAATCCTGTATTTTCACTTAATTACATAAAAAATACAGGCGCAGCATTCAGCATTCTGCAGGATTCCAGAGAACTTTTGATAATTCTTTCTATGATAGCACTTGTTCTTCTGGCTTTATATGTTATTAAACATCTTAAATCAATTTCATTAAAAAGCTGTTTTTTCATAGCACTTTTATCAGCCGGAATAGCCGGAAATCTCCACGAAAGAATTGTATATGGTTACGTGAGAGATTATTTCCAGCTCAATTTTATAAACTTTCCGGTTTTTAATATCTCTGATATATTTATTAATATTGGTGTAATCGTGCTGATTATATTAATATTAATTAAAAAGAAAAAATGATATTATTTACATTGCCTTTTGCCTGTCCAGCTCAGATCATCACAATGAAGATAATCCATATTTTCATTATACAAAACCCACGCAGTGCAATTATAACCAGTACCGGCGGTACTGCATCCGGTAGAACTCAAAGGTTTATCGGTATTATTATAACCGTATGGAAGAATTCTGTCTTTTTTATACAAAAATAAAAACAAATCTTTGCCGACTTTATTAGGAAACTTTTTGCCGTTTGTATCAACCCATATTTCACCGTACGCTCTGTCTTCGACTCCGTCAAACACATCTTTCTGCGGTTCATAACCCTCTAATGCAAGCATTGTACCATCAGACAGCACTATTTTATAATATCTGCTTAAATTTTCAAAATCTCTTTCTGCTGCACCGTTTAATGCTTTATACTCTGCAGCCGGGAAACAGCCGTTTGATGTAAACCCGCAGTCTTTTGCAACTTTTAATTGCTTTACAAGATTAACAGGAGTGAAGCGTGTAACAGACTCTTCACTATCTCCATCATTTTCAGATTGATAAGCATCCCACATATCAGCCGTACCGTTTTCATTTACTGCCATAAGCATAGCCTGTGAAAGAACGCTATATGTCTTTTTTAACTGTGTAACAGTCACTTTTTCACGATGATTTTGAATTAAAACAGGCATCGTCATTGCGGCCACAACACCAATAATTCCTAAGGTAATCAAAACTTCTGCCAACGTAAACGCGGCTCGACGAATGTCGTCAAAGTGGACTACGTGCGTAGCACCTTCTGCCAGAGTGAACGCTGCGCGTTTTAGTGAAGTGTGAAGAGTGAAACGTGAAGTGGATTTTACGATACGTCCTACTGCATTACTGCAATAGTATCCTAGCATCCGAATAAAAAAATGCCATATAATGACATCATATTCAAAAAGAGAAAGAAATTGAATATTAAGACCTGTCATCACGCATATGGTGCGCGATCTTTTTAGGACAAATTCCAGATTGCGCAATAAATGCGCAATGACATTACTGTAAACGACTTGATTCCCTGACTTCTTGCTCTCAACTAGCTGGGAGTGCCCCCCCCCCGATTAACATTGTGTAATAATTTCATAAATCCTCCTTTTAATCTTTTTTTTAATTATATACCATTATAACATATTTTTTATGAAAATTAAATATATCTGCGGGCCCAATTTATAAGTTTTTCATAATAAAAATCAGTATTTTCTGCAATATCTAAAGAGTCCCAGTTCAAATTAACAAGCAAAATTTCCTTTTCCTCACCATCCAAAACTCTCAAAAGTTCTTTCTTAGTACCTATAAATTCGGTATTCCTTGAATAATAAACTGCCTGCAATATAAAAAATGCACTTTTATAACCTTCATACAAAACATCAATATCCCTGTTTTCAAACAAGTAACCATGACAAACCCTATGATATAAGTTTGCCGAATTAATTTTTATAGAATCAAGAATATCACCGCGTTTTAATATAGGAATAAAGTCAAAAAGATTACCCTGCAGCGAAACTGTGTCATTAGCAAGCTGAAAAAGATCGTATTTTGGCCAGTTATAAATTTCCTTTTCTCCGCATATAAAACCGCAGACCTTTTCATAAAAAGGCATAGAGTGCACTATATTTTTATAGGCAGTTAAATCTTCAAAAGTCAATTTATCCAAAATTATAACGATATCAACATCACTGTTTTCATCAGCCTCGCCGCGTCTATAGCTTCCCTGAAGCCCCACAAACTTTATACGCCTGTTAAACTGATCAAATAATTTTTTTGTAAATTCCTGAAGCCAAGATTCAATATTAAATTCCATAAAAAAATTATAATAACTATTCAATAAAATATCAAGAAATTTTTAATAAAAATTTCTCCGCACAATTTTTATTTTTGCTAAAATTTATTATGAAAATAATTATAGTAAAGAAAGCTGATTAAATGAACCGTCATACAAAAGGGATATTAAACGGCGCAATAGCCTCATCAAGCTATGGAACAAACCCTTTATTTGCCCTGCCTTTGTACGCAGGCGGAATAGGTGTTAATTCCGTACTTTTTTACAGATACTTTATTGCCGTAATTATTTACTGGCTTTGGTTGAAATTTTACAAAAAAATTTCTCTCAAAATATCTGTAAAAGAACTCTTCCCGCTGTTTATTATGGGAATATTCTTTTCTTTTTCCTCACTTACACTTTTTGAAGCATTCAAATATATTGAGCCGGGCATAGCCTGCACAATACTTTTTATTTATCCTGTAATCGTTGCGGTTATAATGACATTATTTTTCAAAGAAAAAATAACTAAAACCGTAATTTTTGCAATAATTCTCACATCTGCAGGTATACTTCTTTTGTATAAAGGCAAGCCTGATGCTGATTTAAACCTGCATGGAGTAGCAGTAGTTTTGCTTTCCGCGCTTTTATACGCTCTTTATATTGTCGGGGTCAAAAATATCAAAATAATAAAAAATATTGAAAGTGCCAAATTAAGCTTTTACGTAATGCTTTTTGGGCTTCTGGTATACATAGTTAACCTCAAGTTTTGTACACAGCTTCAAATTCTTCATAATCCCGTATCATGGCTTCTTGTAACAGGGCTTGCGCTGTTTCCGACAATAATTTCACTTGAGACGCTTACAGTTTCGATAAAACTTATCGGCTCAACAAATACTGCAATCTTAGGTGCACTGGAGCCGCTCACCGCAATATTTTTTGGAATCTTATTTTTTAACGAACAGCTTACCTTAAGAATATCAATAGGCGTCATATTGATTTTGTTCGGAGTTTTTCTTATAATCTCAAAGAAATTTAAGTAAATATTTCATTACAGCACAAAATATTTCTCTGTGCTGTTCTTTTGTATAATGAAGCCCGTCAATGTCTGATGTTTCTGCGACATCATTCAAATTCAAAATTTCACATCCGCACTCTTGCGCGATTTCTTTATAAATTTCATCAAGCTTTAATGACTTCTCTATTGAAATTTCATCAAATAACTGCCCGAAATATCCATTTAAAATACATTTTTTCAATTTAGAAGGAGCCAATAACAAAATTTTAGACTCTTGTGCATTAGCTTTTACAAATCTCACAAATCTTTCAAGTCCGTTTTTAAAATCTTCAAGAGAAACATTATAAAATTTCTGCAAATCATTTATGCCTGCCGCAAGAATAATAATATCGTAACGGCTGGATAAATAAGGCTGAACAGCTTTATATCCCGTAAATATATCACCCTGCGGATTATCAGAAAATGCGGTGCGGTTGTTGCCCCCGGCTTCTGTAATTTCAACCCTATCTGCAAAAAACTTTTTCAATCTGCCTGTCCAGCGGATATCTTCAGAAAATCTGCTTCCATCAGCCGGATTAAAACCAAAAGTGTTACTGTCACCGAAACACAAAACTTTTTTCATATAAATTATAATAACACAAATTTCTTTTTTACCCTCTTGACTGATAGTAGCTATCAAATTTTATAATATTTTATTATTAATTAATGAGGTATTTTATGCATAAAATATTGATTTTGACAGGTTTAATTATAGCACTATTTTCAGCAGCAGCCTACAGTATTGTACTAAATAAAATTAATATAGGAAAGGAGATTGATATGGGTGATAAAAAAGTTTTAATAGCGTACTATTCTTATTCAGGAAACACAGAAAATGTTGCAAAAAAAATTCAAGTAGTAACAAAAGGAAACATTTTTGAAATAGTTCCTAAAAAAGCATATTCAAAAAATTATGATGAAGTTGTAGCACTTGCACAGGAAGAAAAGCAGAAAAATCTAAGACCTGAACTTGTCGACAACGGAAACGTAAAAGATTAGACATTATATTTGTCGGAACTCCTGTATGGTGGTATACTATGGCAAGTCCTGTAAAAACTTTTTTAACTGCAAACGATTTTACAGGAAAAACAATTGTTCCTTTCTGCACCCATGGCGGAGGCGGAGCATCATCAACTTACACAGATATGCAAAAATTAACACCGGGTGCAAAAGTAACAGAAGGATATACATCTTACGAAAATTCCGCAAAAGATTCTGAAATAACAGAATGGATAAACAAATTAAAATTATAATTGCGAATAGTTTCTGCAATAAAATAAACTTCTCTATAGAAATTATAAAAAGCTAAAGTATTTTAGTCAATACTTCAGCTTTTTATATATTTTTTACCTTTTTCTTTCAATATCAGATGTGTCATTTACTCCAATAACGCACACAATCCCATTACTTATTTCAAATTTACCTTATTGCAGGGAAATAATATTTTACCCCGCTGTCAGAGCGCCATCTTACATAGCCTGTTTTCGGGGTTCTGTCAATATCCATAACACTTACTAGCGCCCAGTTCCCGCGGATTACATTAAGATTAATTTTTTGCGGCATATTAATTGTTGCCACAATCTGAGATTTATCATCCGTTGAAACATGGAGATCTTTTGCTTCTGCAGGTGCTTCTTTTAACAAACTTAAACCGTATTTTCTTCCGTACATGTTATAAAACATCACCCAGGTCGAAAATCTGTAAGGGTCATCTTTTTTTATCCAGCCCACTGCACCTGTTGAATTGTTATATATTACCTGAACCCAATCTTCTGTTTCATCGGTTACGGCAAGAAGTCCCAGATTTTTTGACGGAATAAAAACGACAAATAAATCTTCTGCTTTCACGCTTTCAGGAAAAATTTTATCGCCTATCCAGCTTATGCTGTGAACAATATTTGAGGTTTCTAAAGGTTCCTTATACAGTACGATTTCACTCGGTGCCTGATAAAGCCCTAATGTATTTGTCTGTCCAACACTCACGTATTGTGGAACTATGTTTTCTGAGCAAAATCCCTGAAAAGATGTCAGTAATATTATTGCTATTGTCAAAAAGAATTTTTTCATTTTAAAATCCCTCCACCGCTTACGCGGTCCCCCTCCCTTTTCAAGGGAGGTTATGTTTCATTTTTATTTTATAATTACCTCCACCGCTTGCGCGGTTACCATCCCTTACAAAAGTTAGGCAATATTTATGTTTTTTATTTTTGAAACCTTACCGTTTGAATAAACATCATTCTCTAAATGATATTTCAGCATAAGTTTTTTGAAGCTTCGCGCGTACGTTGTTCATCTGATGTTCTATAACTTCATCTGTCAATGTAGCGCTTTCATCCTGCATTTTTATACGAAATGCAACACTCTTAAATCCTTTTTCAATATTATCACCCTGATAAACATCGAAAACTTCACTGCCTTTAAAGATATTTTGCTGAACAGCGCCTTTTATAACACGCTGTATATCCTCAAAACTTACTTCCTCATTGATTATAAATGCGATATCGCGGCGAACTTCAGGGAATTGAGGGAGTTTTTTATATCTTACAGTGTGTTCTTTAATAATTGAGATAATTTCATCAAGGTCAATTTCAAAAATGAATACATCCTGACCTTTAATTTTCATTTTATCTTTCAGCAATGGATGGATTTGTCCGAAATAACCTATATTAGTAAGATTTTTACCCAGAATATTAACTTTTGCGCTCCTGTAAGGGTGCAAGTAATCAATATCTTCGCATGGAGTTAATTTAATTCTTTTTGCAATACCCAGTTCATCAAACAATTGTTCAATAATACCTTTAAGCGAGTAAAAATCAGTATGGGATTTAACCTGCCATTTTGAATTTTCAACCTCGCCTGTTAAAACACCTGCAAGAACTCTAGTTTCTTTAACACCGGTATTTTTCTCATCTGAAGGAGCAGTAATCTTGTATGTTTTACCAATTTCATAAGCCCAGAGAGTTTTCTGGCCGTTGTCGTAATTGTATTTCAGACAATTTAGAACACTTCCTGCCATATTTTGTCTGAGCATTGTACTTTCATCGCTTGCTGAATTTAAAACTTTAACCGCTTTTGTATCATCATAAGTTTGCATATATTTATCCAGCATTGGTTTGCCGATTAAAGATGTTGTAATAATTTCGTCCAAACCTGCTGAAAGCATCAATTCATTTACTTTTTTAACAATTTTTTCTTCAAGAGAAATGTCAGGTGTGCTGTTTTTATTCGGCAAAGTAGTGGTAATTTTATCATAACCGTTAATTCTTGCAATTTCTTCAATCAAATCAATTTCTCTTGTAACATCACCTGCTCTGAAAGAAGGAACAAGAAATTTTGCGGCAAGCTCATTTCCACCGAGTTTTTTAAATCCCAGTTTTTCAAGAATAGTAATACATTTGGCGGGGGCAATTTCACAGCCCAAAATTCTTTTGATTTGAGCATATCTGAGAGTTATTTCGATTGGTTCAAGTTTATTTTTACCGGCTTCTACAACTCCTTCAATTTCGGCATCCGCAAGTTCTGTAAAAAGCTGCATTGCACGCATTAAAGCAGGTTTGACAGCTTCAATATCAACACCGCGTTCAAATCTGGCGGAAGCTTCCGAGCGGTAGCCGACACTTCTTGAAGATTTTCTTGTAGTTACAGAAGGAAAAAATGCAGCTTCAAGCGCGACATTTTTTGTATTTTCATCAATTTCTGAATTTTCGCCCCCGAAAACACCGGCAAGACAAACACCTTTTTCTTTATCGGCAATTAAAACGCTGTCATGCATTAATTCTCTTTCGGTACCGTCCAAAGTAACTATTTTTTCGCCTTCTTTGGCACGTCTTATGCAGATATACCCGTTTAGTTTGTCCATATCGAATGCGTGGAAAGGTGTTCCGTATTCAAGCATTACATAATTTGTAATATCAACGGCATTGTTTATTGCACGAACCCCTGATGCAATAAGTCTTTTTTGCATCCAGTCAGGAGACGGCTTAATTTTTATATTCTTTAGAATGCCGAGAGAATAGTATTTGCAAACATCATTATCAATAATTTCAACCTTGAATTCATCAGTTGACAAATCTCTTGTACATTCAAGAGGTGAAAATTTTAAAGGTTTATCGAAAATTGCGCTTAATTCTCTCGCAATTCCGATAACAGACATCTGATCTCCTCTGTTTGCTGTCGGGGCGACATCAAGGATATAATCTTTTTCAAAGCCGAGAACTTTTTCAACATCTTCACCGATTTTCACATCAGGGAAAATACTATTCAAAATCAAAATTCCGTCTTCTTCCTGATATCCGCGTTCAGAAACACCGAGTTCATCGTCAGAACATAACATTCCCTGAGATTCCACCCCTCTTATAACTGCCGGCGTTAAAGTAAACATTTCACCGGATTTTCTATCTAAGACTTTAGAACCTACCGAAGCATAAGGAACAATCTGACCTTCTTTGATATTTTGAGCACCGCAAACAACAGTTTTCAAACCTTCTCCTGTGTTTACCGTTACAAGGTGAAGATGATCGGAATTCGGGTGATTGTCTATTTTTTCAATTTTTACTGTTTTTATATTTGTAAATTTAGGTTTTACCTCTTCAACAGCTTCAACTTCCAAACCGCTCATAGTAAGTTCATGAGCAATTTGTTCAACTTCTATATCCGATAAATCAACAAATTCGTTTAACCAGTTTAATGATACCTGCATTTCTTTAATTCCCTCTCATTTTAATATTCTATACCCGAATAATACTACAAAACAGGTTGAAATACAAATACGGATTTTAAAAACTTATTTACAAGTTTACGCCAGATGTGGACAAAACTGTCATGCTGAACTTGTTTCAGCATCTCTTAAACATGAAACAATGAAACGAACTAAGGGCTTGTTCATTCCCTCCCCGAATTGCGAGGGGGGAACGTAGCCGTTCCATCCATCACATTGGGTGTTGCATAATTTTTTTAAGTCATTGTATGATAACGTAGCCGTTCCATCCGTCACATACTCCCTCCCTTGGGGGAGGGCTGGGGAGAGGGTTAGCAGAAGCTAAGAGGGTAAGAGGATAGGAAGATAAGCTTTTTACTGTAAATGGCCTACCCTCCTATCTTCCTACCTTCTTATCCTCTAAATACGCTTGCCTTCGGGCCCTCCGGTCCTCCGGTCCTCTAAATAATCCTTCTCCCAAGAGAGGGAAAAATTAACAATATTTTATGTTATAATTACTTTATGAAAAGAGCTGTTGTATTTGCACACTATGATAAAAATTCAATAATAGATGATTATGTTATCTACTATTTAAAGGAGTTAAAAAAAATCGCAGATACGATAGTTTTCGTCTCCTGCTGTAATCTTGCGGATAAAGAAATTGAAAAATTAAACGGTATTGCATCACACGTTATTGTTCAATTTCATGATGAATACGATTTTGGCTCATATAAAAGAGGTTTTTTATATCTTCAAAATAGATTTAACGAATTTGATGAACTAATTTTTGCAAATGACAGCTGTTACGGACCTTTATATCCGCTTGAAAAAGTTTTCTCTAAAATGGAAAATGAAACTTGTGATTTCTGGGGAATTACTAAAAATAATTACGGTTACAAAAAAAATTTAGACCGTTTTTTTGTCAAACGTCCGCATGTTCAAAGTTATTTTATTGTTTTTAAACAGAAAATTTTTACGCAAGACTTTTTTGCTGATTTTATGCAATCCATAGAACATCAACAAACAAAAAAACAAATTATTTCAAACTATGAAATCGGCCTGACAGAATTGCTTAAGGAAAAAGGATTTAAATTCAAGACATTTATAAATGCATACGAAAATATTAATAATATAACAATTCTCAAATGGAGACAGATTATTGAAAAATATCAGATGCCGTTTGTGAAAAAATCTCTGTTTGATTTGAAAAATACTGATGTAACAACAATTGAAGGCTATGAAAACTTACCCGGAAATTACCCTACAAATTTAATCAAACTGCCACGCCAAATCAATAAAAAAATTCCGTTTACAATGAAAAGAATAATATTTGATACACTTGCAAATTTTCCTTTCGCGATAAGAAAAATTTTTGCAATAATGATTAATAAACTATTTCCATATGTTAAGGATTAATTTTTTAGTATTTTTCTTAATCTGCTGCAAATCCCAAACAAATTGCGCACAGGGAATAAATAAAAGTATTAAAAAATTTTTAGATTTTTTAAAAATTTTAAAATAAATTTTCATCTGCAATTGTGAAGGAGAACTATATTCAGAACAATTAATATAGCTTTGTTTATGCAAACGCCAGCATGTTAAAGCTTCAGGAATATAATAAAATTCTCCGATGTACGACATTTGAATCCAAAGCCACCAATCCAAAAGATAATCCATAGGAGGATTAAAACTAATGTTTAACAAATCATTACGTTTCGCCATTACAGATGAAAATGTAAAAATTTTATTACTTAAATAAAAGTTATAAAACATTTTTCTAGGATATTTTTTAGTTTTTAATATTTTCCTTGTCTTTTTTAAATCGTTTGTAACTTTTTTAATACGTTCTTTATCTCCAAAAAATTCGCAGTCGTTAAATATCAAATTTACATCATGGTATTTTTTAGCGATTTCAACCTTTTTTTCTATATAGTCAGGCGTCAAAATATCATCGCTTTCCAAAAATACAATCCATTCACCTGCTGCATTTTCTATCCCGCGCTTAACAGTTTCTTTAAGCCCCAGATTTTTTTCATTTATAAATAGTTTTATTCTTTCATCTTTAAAAGATTTTATAACTTCAACGGAATTATCTGTTGAACAATCATCAACAATTATAAGCTCCCAGTCCTTATAAGTCTGGTCTAAAACGGATTGTACAGCCTCTTTTATGTAATCCTGATAATTGTAACTTGCCGTAACAACAGAAATTTTCATAACATAAGTATTATAGTATAAATATTATAGAATATAAAATTTACATTACCCTCTACCGCATCTCTAATGACTCGCAGGCTCGTCAAGAGCTGCTCCCTCTCACAAAGAGAGAGGGAAGAACGTAGCCGTTCCATCCGCCACCTGAGTCTTGCATGAACTTTGGATGTCATTGCGAGGAGGGAATGTAGCCGCTGCACCCGCCACAGACTCCCTCCCTCGGGCTGGGGAGAGGGTTAGCAGAAGCTAAGAGGGTAAAAGGATAGGAAGATAAGCTTTTTACTGTAAATGGCCTACCCTCCTATCTTCTTACCTTCTTACCCTCTAGTTAAACCATCTCCCTTTATCCCTCTCCCAAGAGAGGGAAACAGAAAGTTAAAAAAAAATTAACAAAAAAATCACTCCTCAAATATGAAGGAGTGATTTTTTTTATTATGTGTAAATTTTTGAATTATCTTTATAATTTATAAGTTGCATATAGTTTTGCAAATTCTTCATCTATTTCCGGACATTCTTTATCGATTTTTGCAAACTTAGCCTCAATTGCATTCGTATATCTACGGCAAGATTCTTGATCCTGTATCCACTTCGGAAGAATTTCTTTTTGCTCTTTTGTTAATTTTACATTGTCTGCAGAGTTTGCATATTCTTTAACAACGGCATATTGCTTTCTTGTTAAGTAGAATTTTTCAAGGATTTTTGACTCCTCTTCACGCATTTTTGACTCTTTTTTCAATTTAATAGGATCTTTAACAGGATCGAAATCAGCAAATACACTATTTAACTCTTTTTCTCTGGCAGCCAAATCACTGTATGACTGATTTTTAATCTTTTCTACATATTTGATATGAGCATCTGCCATTTTAGCACTTGTTTCGTTTTTAAGATTTAAAGTTTCTTTGCTTGTCAATCTTGCGTTCAAATCATTAGAAGTTGCATTTGCTGTTGTTTCTCCATTAAATATTGTTTGTGCGTTATCAGATTTAGCTTTATTACCTGTTACTTTATCTTTCAATTTAGCAGCTTTTCCTGTTAAGACTTTCCACAAATCTACACCGCTTTCGCCGATTGAAACAAAGACATTTTTAACCTTTGACATAAAGCCTAATTCTTTACCTGCTTCTGCAACAGATTTAGTCAATTTACCTTTACCTACAGCAATACCTAAACCGATATATGCTGCGCCAAGAAGCCCTGCAACACCGGCAGCGGCTTTTGCATTTTTATTATCTTTTTTGAATTCAAAATCCTGTTCTGCTTTAATTTTGTCTTTGTTCTGAACTAACTGTTTTTTGAACTCATCCTGAGATAATGTTTTTACTTTGCCTTGAGGATTTGTAATCTTAACTTTTCCTTTTTGAGTCATCTCGATCTTGTTGCCGCCGATTACTAATGCGGGTCCGATTGTCATGTTGTCTGCCATACACTTTTACCTTTCAAAATTTACACACATTGCTTTGTATCCATGAAAACACGTAAAGGAAATTAAATGCTAATTTTTAATCAAATGTTAACAAATATTTACAAAAAATACTACCCCTGTTTATAGGAGTAGTATTTTGTTCTCAATCTTATTTTTAGGATAAGGCCTTTTTAGATGATAGGAAAAGGTTTAAGAAGTTAGGAAGATAGGCTATTTGGCAGATGGAGGGCCGGATGGCAGGATGGCAAGCGTATTTAGAGGATAAGAAGGTAGGAAGATAGGAGGGTAGGCCATTTACAGTAAAAAGCTTATCTTCCTATCCTCTTACCCTCTTAGCTTCTGCTAACCCTCTCCCCAGCCCGAGGGAGGGAGTATGTAGCGGCTGGAGCGGCTACGCTCCGTCTTGGATTTGCTCTGCGCTCACAGAGTTTCGCATTTAAAACTACGTTTTAGTATGCTCAATCTGTTCGCTATCCGGACTTTGCTTTGCTCCGTCCGCAAATCCGTTATGAGCAGCCGGAATATCCGCATTTCAGACAGATGAAACATCCTTCTGCCATTTGAATTTCATTTCCGCATTCAGGACATTTTACTGTTTTAATTTCACCTGTCGGGTTGTATTCTGCTTTAGTTTCTTCAATAGCAGGTTCTTCAGCCTTTGCTGCTTCAGTTTTCTTCTTATCATCCAAATTCATCGGCTGGAACTGACGCGAATTGTTTCTGTAAACAGTTATGCCTTTAAGGTTGTTTTCATAAGCCAATATATAAGCTTCTTCGATATCTTTGCGTGTTGCATTTTCTTCAAAGTTAACTGTTTTTGAAACAGCGTTATCTGTATGAAGCTGGAATGCAGCCTGCATTTTTACATGCCAGTAAGGTGAAACATCATGAGCCGTTACAAAAATACGTTTCGCATCTTCAGGAACACCTGCAACGTGGGCGACAGAACCTGTTTTTGCAATTTCTTTCATCAAATCTTCTGAATAGAAACCATGCTCCACCGCATAATCTTTGAATATCGGGTTAACTTCAAGCATTTCAGTTCCGTCCATGATTAATCTTGAGAATACAAGACCAAACAGAGGTTCTACACCCCCTGAAGCTGATGCAATCATAGAAATAGTACCAGTTGGTGCAATACATGTTGTTGTTGCGTTTCTAATACCGTATTTTGCAATTTCTGCATCAAGTTCTTTCCATTGTTCATCAGAGATTTTACCTGCTGATTTGCCTTTGTATTTGTTATATAAATAGTTAGGGCTGTCATATACACTGCCTTTGAAGTTATTAAATCTTCCTCTTTCTTTGGAAAGTTCTATTGATTCGCATTTTGATTCGTAATCAATAAATTCCATAACCTGACCGGCAAGTTTTGTACCTTCTTCTGATGCATAAGAAATACCGAGTTTCATAAGCATATCAGCCCAGCCCATTACACCTAAGCCGATTTTTCTGTTATTTTGAACCATTTCAGAAATTTGCGGAAGCGGGTAATTATTCACTGCAATTACATTATCCAAGAATCTGATGGCAGTTCTTGTTGTTTTTGCAAGTAAATCCCAGTTGACAGCCCCGTTTTCAACCATACGGCCTAAATTAATAGAGCCTAAGTTACATGCTTCGTAAGCAAGCAGAGGAACTTCACCGCAGGGATTTGTTGATTCTATTTCACCGATTAAAGGCGTCGGGTTATCGGAATTCATTTTGTCAATAAAGATAATGCCCGGTTCACCGTTTCTCCATGCGCCGTCAACAATCATGTCAAACACTTTTTTAGCGCTCATTCTGCCTGCTACGGTATTGTTTTGCGGGTTGATAAGCTCGTAATCAGTGCCGTTTTTCAATGCTTCCATAAACTTATCAGTAATAGCAACCGAAATATTAAAGTTATTTAATTTATTGTTATCGCTTTTGCATTCGATAAAGTCTAAAATATCAGGGTGATCGACTCTTAAGATCCCCATATTTGCACCGCGTCTTGTACCGCCCTGTTTAACAGCTTCCGTTGCAGCGTTAAATACTTCCATAAATGACACAGGCCCTGAAGATACGCCCATTGTTGATCTTACAACACTGTTTTTCGGTCTCAATCTGGAGAATGAAAAACCTGTACCACCGCCTGATTTGTGAATTAGTGCTGTATTTTTAACCGTCTCAAAAATTCCTTCAAGAGAATCTTCTACAGGAAGTACAAAACATGCAGCCAATTGTCCGAGTTCTCTTCCTGCATTCATCAATGTTGGTGAGTTCGGCATAAAATATCTATTTGTAATAGCTTCATAAAATCTGTCAGACAATTTGCCAACATCTGCCTGAGATTTGCCGAATTTTAAATCTCCTGAAGCAATGGTATCTGCTACACGTCTGAACATATCAGCCGGAGTTTCAACACATTTTCCCTCTTTATCTCTTTTCAAATATCTTTTTTCAAGAACCTTAACGGCATTTTCGGATAAATCCAATTTATCCATACATGTGGTATCTGTCACATTAACCTCCCCTTTATAATTTAATTTTCAATTTAACATGCCTGTTCTATTATTTTACATCAACAAAATAAAAGCATGGTAAAATCTGTTACAAAACTTTTACGAAACGTTACAGGAAATATGCATAAGTATATGTTTATAATATAATGTTCATGAGGTAACCAATTGAAACATTCAAAACTTACAGCCCTGATATTCTTAGCATTAATTTTAGGCGTTATTGTTGGTCATTTTGCCCCTGACTTTGCAGTAAGAATGCGTCCATTTGCCGTTATATTTTTAAGAATGGTAAAAATGATTATTGCACCTTTACTTTTCGCAACTCTTGTTGTCGGAATTGCAGGACATGGAGATGCAAAAAGTCTGGGGAAAATCGGGCTTAAAACCATTATATATTTTGAAATTGTAACAACTCTTGCACTTATAATCGGGCTTACCATGGCAAATATTTTTCAGCCCGGAGTCGGATTTGTGACAAGAAACACGCCTCATGCTATCCAGATGCAGGAAGCCGGACTTATGGCTGCAACACATGCGCACACATCTATCAGTGAAATGGTTACGAGTATTTTTCCGACAAGTATTATTGATGCAATGGCTCAGGGTAATTTATTGCAGATTGTAGTTTTTTCAATATTCTTTGCGCTTGCAATGGTTGCTGTCGGGAAAGCTGCCAAACCTGTTATTGATGTATTAAATTCTGTTTCACAAATAATGTTTAAATTTACCGAATATGTTATGTATTTTGCGCCTTTAGGGATATTCGGGGCAATTGCATCAACAATCGGGGCAAACGGCTTATCTGTATTAAAAAGTTATTTTAAAGTAATCGGTGCAATGTACTTTGCACTTGCTGTATTTGTGCTGCTGGTTTTATTTATTGCCTGCAAAATAGTCAGAATTTCATTCAGAAATTTATTAAGAGCTGTCCAGGAACCTGCCCTTTTAGCATTTACAACCGCAAGTTCCGAGGCGGCTTTCCCTAAAGCAATGGAAATTATGGAACGCTTCGGTGTACCTAAAAACATTGTAGGATTTGTAATGCCGACAGGTTACACATTTAACCTTGACGGAAGTACGATTTATCTTGCAATGGGTGTTATATTTTCTTCCCAGATTGTTGGAATTCATCTTGATTTAAACCAGCAGATAATAATAATGCTTGCATTAATGCTTACAAGCAAGGGAATTGCAGGTGCTCCGCGCGTTGCATTAATTGTCCTTGCCGGAACTTTAGCAAGCTTTAATATCCCTATACTCGGTGTTGCAATACTTTTAGGGATTGATCAGATATTAGATATGGGCAGAACAGCAATCAACCTTGTCGGCAACTGTGTGGCAACCGTTGTTATTGCACGCTGGGAAAATGCTTTTGATTACGATAAAATGAAAGAATTTGTACAACAATCCAAAGAAGAAAGTATTGGAAACGATATTCATAAAACATTAGAACAATTTAAAGAAGGATAATTTATTATGGCTAACGAAACAACTACTGCAAAAAAAGAGTACAAAGATACTTTAAATCTTCCACAGACCTCTCTTGCTATGAGAGCAAATGCGACTGTCAGAGAACTTGAAATTCAAAAGTTCTGGGAAGAACAGGATATTTATAACAAAATTATCAATCAGCGTGATAAAGAAAATAAATTTATCTTACATGACGGACCTCCTTATTTAAGTTCCGAAAAAATTCACGTTGGTACAGCTCTTAATAAAATCCTTAAAGATATTTTATTGAAATACAAAGCCCAGGCGGGGTATTATACTCCTTATGTTCCTGGATATGACGGACATGGACTTCCGATAGAAAATAAGGTTGTGAAAAATATCAAAGGCGGAAGAAGTGCTTTAACGCCTTATGAATTAAGACAAAAATGCAGAGAATTTGCACATAAAAATTTAAAAGGACAGGAAAATGAATTTAAACGCCTCGGGGTTCTGGGTGACTGGGAGCATCCTTATTTGACAATTAATCCCGATTTTGAAGCAGAGCAGGTAAGAGTTTTCGGTGAAATGTACAAAAAAGGATATATCGAAAAAGGCTTGAAACCTGTTTACTGGTGCGCCTCATGCGAAACTGCCCTTGCAGAAGCTGAAGTTGAATATGCCGATCATACATCAGCTTCAATTTATGTAAGATTTAAGTTTGATGAAGAAAGCACTACTAAACTGCGTAATAAGCTTGCCTTCTTGCCTTCCTGCCCTCCGGACATCTATTGTGTCATCTGGACAACAACTCCATGGACAATTCCTTCAAACATGGCAATAAGCATGCACCCGAAATTTGAATATACATTTTTCGAATATAAAGGCGATATTTATGTCGTTGCACAGGGACTTCTTGCAAACTTCCTTGCAGACGTTGAATGGGATGAAAAAGATATAAAAGTGCTAGGTTCTTGCACAGGAGCAGATTTAGAACTTTTAAACACACAACATCCGCTTGCAGACAGAAAATCCCCGATAATTTTAGGGGAACACGTTACACTTGATGCAGGTACAGGTTCTGTACATACTGCCCCCGGACATGGTTTAGAGGACTATGAAGTCGGATGCAAATATGGTATTGAAGTATTTTCACCGCTTGACAGCAAAGGCGTTTGGACTGATGCGGTTAAGGATAAAGACCTTGAAGGAGTTCCATATTACAAAGGAAACGCAATTGTTATAGAAAAATTAAAAAATTGCGGAGCACTTTTAAAAGCACAGGACATAAACCACAGCTACCCGCATTGCTGGAGATGTAAAAATCCTGTTATTTACAGAGCTACTCCCCAGTGGTTTGTAAAAGTCGACAGATTTAGAGACAAAGCACTTGAAGAAATTAAAAAAGTAAAATGGATTCCATCAGGCGGCGAAGCTAGAATTTCAAATATGGTTGCAGGACGTACCGATTGGTGTATTTCAAGACAAAGAGCCTGGGGGGTTCCTATTCCTGTTTTCTACTGCGAAGAGTGCGGTGAAGTTATCGTAACAGATGAAACAATTGAAAATGTTGCTAAAATTTTTGAGAAAGAAAGTTCTGATGCATGGGTTAAATATTCGGCAGAAGAATTGTTGCCGCAAGGCTTTAAATGCCCGAAATGCGGTAAAACTCACTGCTTTAAAAAAGAAAACGACATTATGGATGTCTGGTTTGATTCAGGAATTACATGGCGTGCGGTTGTAAACAAACGTTCAGAAGTCTTGGGCACAACGCCTGTTGAAATGTATCTTGAAGGTTCGGATCAGCACAGAGGCTGGTTCCAGTCATCACTTTTAACTTCTGTTGCCACTGACGGCATTGCACCTTACAAATCCGTTCTTACGCATGGATTTGTTTTCGGCGAAGATGGCAGAAAAATGTCTAAGTCTCTGGGCAATTACATCAGACCTGACGAAATCATAAATACATACGGCGCTGATATTTTGAGACTTTGGGCAGCATCTGTTGATTACAGAAACGATACAAAAATCGGTAATAATATAATTAAACAGCTTGCTGAAATATTTAAGAAAACAAGAAACACTTCAAGATTTTTAGTCGGAAACCTGTTTGATTTTGACCCGAAAACAGACTATGTAAATTATGAAGATTTGAAAGAAATTGATAAATTTGCGCTTCATAAATTAAATCACCTAATTGAAACTGTGAGCGAAGCATTTGATAAATATGAATTTTATAAATACTTCCAGCAGCTTCAAAACTTTGCGGCAGTCGATTTGAGTTCTTTTTACCTTGATATTGTAAAAGACAGACTTTATACAGCAGGCAAAAAGTCATTGTCGCGTCGTGCATGCCAGACTGTATTGTATGAAACATTGCAGACT
Source organism: Candidatus Gastranaerophilales bacterium (assembly GCA_944326615.1). Classification (GTDB taxonomy): domain Bacteria; phylum Cyanobacteriota; class Vampirovibrionia; order Gastranaerophilales; family Gastranaerophilaceae; genus Stercorousia. The sequence goes on from CALVEO010000020.1 coordinate 25,380, forward strand.
CTGGTTAGAATGCTTGTACCTGTAATGCCTCATCAGGCAGAAGATATCTGGATGAGCGTTCCTGAATGTCAGAAGGGCGGACTTGAAAGTATCTTACTTTCTGATTGGGCAAAACCAAATCCGAAATGGACTAATGAAAAACTAGAAGAAGATTTTTCGAAAATTCTTAAAACACGTGAAGTTGTTACACGAGCAATTGAGCCTTTGCGTGCTGACAAAAAAGTCGGAAGCTCTTTAGAAGTTGCAGTTTATGTAAAAGCAGATGATGACGCTGTATTAAAAGCTAATGAAGATGAACTTTGCAATATATTTATTACTTCACAGGCCTATGTAACAGATGAAAAACCTGACAATGTGTTAAATGAATATACAGAAGAAGGTTATACAATATGGGTTACAAAGGCTGAAGGCGAAAAATGCGCACGCTGCTGGAAATACAGAAAGCTAAATTCCGATGGCATCTGCTGCGAATGCGAAGAAGCTGTAAAATAATCAGCCCTTATAAACCATTGGAAGAATAATGTAACACCTGATTGGCGGGTGGAGTTGCACGCTCCTTCTTTAGCTCAGTCCAGCCAAGTTTATGCAAAAATTATGTGGCGGGTGGAGTTGCACGCTCCTTCTTTAGCTCAGTCCAGCCAAGTTTATGCAAAAACTATGTGGCGGGTGGAGCGGCACGCTCCCTCCCCTGTGGGGGAGGATTAAGGTGGGGGCTAATGTAAACAAAAATGTAAATATTCGTAACATTTTCTGTATACTATTTAAAGATTTACCCTATATAAGCCGTAATCATGATTAAAAGTACTATATAATGAAATCAGCTTACAATTACAAGTTAAAAGCTAAAAAACAAAACCTGCGGAAAGGGTAAAAAAATATGGGAATGGCAGCATCACAAGCAAGATTACTAAGTATAACAGCCAGACTGACCAATAACGAAAATACCGGTCAGAGTATTTCCTATTCAAAACAAAGATTAGCTGATCAAACACAACAAATCACTAATGAATATAATGAAGCCTTGTCTGCTACCAAATTGACGGTTTTAACAGGTTTTAACGGTGCAGAAGCTACATATTCAGATATTTCATACAACCTTATGACAGGGCTGCAAATGGCAGAAAATACCAAACAGTATATAGTAACCGATACCAAAGGAAGAATTCTGGTAACAGAAGAACTTGCAGATGCATATAAAAAATCCAGCGGAAACTACAATCAGTTTTTGACAAATCTTGGATATTCTCAATCAGATATGAAAGTGCAAAATACTGCGACTCTTTCTGCTGAAGAAAAAGAAAATGCTGCTCAAAAAATTCATGAAGCTTGGGATAAATATTTCGCTACTATCGGGATTAATCTCGGAGATATTGAACATGACGGATTTTTAGAAGAATTCAAATGGAATAATACCTGGAGTACAAATGAACAGGGCCAATATCTGGATAAAAATGGCAATGTAATAAATACTGAAGGTATGACAGCAGATGAAATAGCTGCAATTTTAGAAGAAAAAGGTTATTCATTTGTCGGAAGCGGTTATGCAAGTTCTATTCAGTTTGAAAGAAATGATGATGGCAGTATAAAATATGAACAGGCCGTTGATGAAGACGGTACTCTTATTTATGAAAAACAGAATGAAGATGGGGAATATGATACTAATAGTAATCCGGTATACGATTACAGCAAACCGATTATAAAGAAGGATCAAAACGGAAATCCTATTTATGCTCCTATAAACTATGAAGGCACAACACAGGAATCACGCGAATTATACGACTATGCAATGGCTATAACAGAAGCATTCATGAGAACTGAAGAAAGCCTCACAGATGAACAAAAGGGACATAACGAATATTACGATTTAAGCGAATACAAATCAGCAGCAAATAATGAAAATACATCTGCATTAAATTATTACAAAAATATTTTCACGAAAATGCAGTCTTGCGGTTACTTTACTTATACAACGACTGCAGCAGATGCTGCAAGAGATCCTGAACATTATATCTATGCCTCAATCGGTACAGGCACTGCCGGAAATGTTCAAAAATCTCCGCTAAAAGATAATGTAACTTTTGAAAATGCATTGAGAGACGGTACTTTAAGATTAGAATACTATTCAACAACAGATAAAGGATTTGTTTCAACAACAATTTCTGAAGATAACTGTATTCAGGAAGTAGCTGATGAAAGAGCAATAGCTGCTGCTGAATCAAAATACAATCAGGATATGACTGATCTTGAAAATAAAGACAAAAAACTGGATCTTGAATTGAAAAAACTTGATACAGAGCATTCTGCACTGCAGACAGAATATGATTCCGTCAAAAACGTAGTTGATAAAAACGTTGAAGCTTCTTTCAAGACATTTGGATAATTTTAAAACGGAAACTTTGTTGCTTTTTCCTCTCCCCTGTGCAGGAGAGGGATTAAGGATTAGAGGTAAAAAACAGACCCCTGAAATTTTCAAAGGCCTGTTTTTATTATTTAGTTTAATTTATCCGCTTATTTTGCAGAAGCGCCTGATTTTTCGATAATTTCTTTTTCTATATTAGCAGGTACTTGTTCGTAGTGGTTAAATTCCATAGAGAATGTACCGCGTCCCTGTGTATTAGATCTCAAATCAGTAGCGTAACCGAACATATTAGCAAGAGGTACAATTGCTCTTACAATAACATTTCCGGTGTTTCCAACAGGTTCTTGACCTTCAACACGTCCGCGTCTTCTTGAGATGTCGCCGATAATTGTTCCTGTAAATTCATCAGGAATTTCAATTTCGACTTTCATCATCGGTTCAAGAATACATGGCTGAGCTTTGCGGCAGCCTTCTTTTATTGCCATAGATCCTGCAATTTTGAACGCCATTTCAGAAGAGTCAACTTCGTGGTAAGAACCGTCATAAAGTTCAACTTTAACATCAATCATCGGGAAACCTGCTAAGATACCGCCTTCTAAAGCTTCTTCCATACCTTTTCTTGCAGGTTCAATGTATTCTCTGGGGATAGCACCACCGACAATTTTGTTTTCAAACACAAATCCGGCATTTTCTTCTGCAGGAGAAATTCTAACTTTAACGTGTCCGTATTGACCTTTACCGCCTGACTGACGAATAAATTTAGAATCCTGATCAGCAGTACCTCTGATTGTTTCTCTATATGCAACCTGAGGTTTGCCGATATTAGCTTCTACTTTGAATTCTCTAAGCATACGGTCAACAATAATATCAAGGTGAAGTTCTCCCATACCGGAAATAATTGTCTGCCCTGTTTCTGTGTCTGATTTAACCCTGAATGACGGATCTTCTTCTGCAAGTTTTTGAAGAGCAACACCCATTTTATCCTGATCTGCTTTTGTTTTCGGTTCAATCGCAACAGAAATAACAGGTTCAGGGAAAGTCATTCTTTCTAAGATAATCGGAGCTTTTTCATCACACAGAGTGTCACCTGTTGTAGTATCTTTCAAACCAACAGCAGCACAGATATCGCCTGCATAAACTTCCTGTTCTTCAAGACGTTGATCGGCATACATACGAACAAGTCTTGCGATACGTTCTTTTTTACCGTTTGTAGCATTAAGAACATAAGATCCGGAAGTGATTACACCTGAATAAACTCTCAAGAAAGTTAAACGTCCTACATAAGGGTCAGTCATAACTTTAAAAGCAAGAGCTGAGAAAGGTTCAGAATCAGATGAATGTCTTTCTGTTTTTGTACCGTCTTCAAGTTCGCCTTCTATTGCTTTAACATCAACAGGTGAAGGCATATAGTCAACTACATTGTTCAACAATAACTGAACACCTTTGTTTTTGAAAGCAGTACCGCAGCAAACAGGAACTATTTTGTTTTCGCAAACAGCTTTTCTCAAACCTTTTTTCAATTCTTCTACAGTAATTGAATCAGGATCTTCAAAATATTTTTCCATCAATGCATCGTCTTCACTTGCAATAGCTTCAACCATAGCATCTCTGTATTCTTTTGCTTTATCAGCCATATCAGCAGGAATATCTTCTTCTCTGATATCAGTTCCAAGATCATTTGTATAAATTTCGGCTTTCATTGTCATAAGGTCAATCAAGCCTGTAAATTTATCTTCAGCGCCTATAGGAAGCTGGATAGGAACAGCGTTAGCGCCTAATCTGTTTTTAATCTGATCAACAACTCTATAGAAGTCTGCACCTGTTCTGTCCATTTTGTTAACGAAAACCATTCTCGGTACTTCATATCTGTTAGCCTGTCTCCAAACAGTTTCTGATTGAGATTGAACACCGCCTACAGCGCAAAATACTGCAACAACACCGTCCAATACACGAAGAGATCTTTCAACTTCGATTGTAAAGTCAACGTGGCCCGGGGTGTCAATAATGTTAATCTGGTGTCCTTTCCATTCAGCAGTAACTGCAGCTGACTGAATTGTAATACCTCTTTCACGTTCCTGCTCCATAAAGTCTGTTACGGCAGCACCATCGTGAACTTCACCGATTTTATGAGTTTTACCTGTATAAAACAAAATACGTTCGGTAGTGGTGGTTTTACCGGCATCAATGTGAGCGGCAATACCAATGTTTCTGATTTTTTCCAATGGAGTTTTTCTAGCCATTTTTTGTTTCCTTTTTTATATTGTGTACATCGCTATTATATTTTTAGCCTCATTAAAATTATCACACAAAAAAATATTTTTACAAACGGATTTATTGATATTTTACATATTTGCAATATAATTAGGATTATGGAAACTTTAGAAAAAGATTTAATTACCTCACAGACAGTAAAAGAAACAAATTTACAGCATATTGCAATAATAATGGACGGCAACAGAAGGTGGGCAAAAGAAAAGAATTTACCTTCCGCTATGGGGCACAAAAAAGGTGTTGACGCTTTGAAAAAAACTTTGCGAGCCTGCAATGATTTCGGGATAAAATATTTAACTGTCTACGCATTTTCAACGGAAAACTGGAACAGAAAAAAGGAAGAAGTTGATTTTTTAATGGAACTTCTTGCAATTACTCTTACAAATGAGCTTGCGGAAATGCACGCAGAAGGTGTTGTAATTTCATTTATCGGCGACACAACAAAATTAAGCGAGAAATTACAAAAAATTCTTCAAAATTCTGTTGAAACCACAAAAAATAACACAGGTGTTCATTTACAGATTGCTTTTAATTACGGAGCGAGAGATGAAATTGTTCATGCCGTAAAAAATATTGCAGCAAAAGGGATTAAACCCGAAGATATAACTGAAGATTTGATATCGGAAAATTTATACACAAAAAATATTCCCGATCCTGATTTATTAATAAGAACAGGCGGTGAGATGAGAATTTCAAATTATCTTTTGTGGCAGATTGCGTATTCGGAGATTTATATTACAAAACAATACTGGCCTGAATTTGATAAAAATTCGCTTGTTATTGCGATAGAAGAATTCCACAACAGACAGAGAAGGTTTGGAAAATAAGATAGAAGATAAGAAGATAGGAGGGTAAGAAGGTAAGCCTGTTTCGTAAATATTAGTCATTCTGAACTTATTTCAAAATCTATAAATGAGCCTATCTCTTATCTTCAAAAAATAACAGGACACTAATATGAAACAAACAATCGTATTTGCAACAGGCAACGCTCATAAATTACAGGAAATAAACGAAATCGCTCAAGGGTCAGATATCGAATTTATCCTGCCTCCTGAAGGTTTTAATCCGATAGAAGACGGTAAAACATTTGAAGAAAATTCTTTGATAAAAGCACGTGAAGCCGCGCGTGTGAGCGGGATTATGTCATTGGCAGATGATTCAGGATTATGCGTGGAGGTTCTGGGCGGTGCCCCCGGGATCCATTCCGCAAGATACGCCCAAACAGCCCAGGCACGGATTGATAAATTATTAAATGTTTTAAAAGATGAAAAAAACAGAAAAGCAAAATTTGTTTGCGCAATGACACTTGTAGATAAAGACGGAAATATTTTGTTCCAAACCCGCGGAGAATGCTACGGGGAAATTGCATATTCACAATCCGGTACAAACGGCTTCGGTTATGATCCGATTTTTCTGGTTGAAGAGGGTAAAAACGGGAGCGCAGCGACTGACGATAATTTAACAAGTCGGACGGTTGTCAGCGCAGAGGGTAAAAAAACTATGGCAGATATGTCTGAACAAGAAAAAAATGAAATTTCACACAGAGGCAAAGCATTGAGGAAAGTGCTTGAGTATTTGAATAACAATTAATTTACCCTCTCCCCCAGCCCCTCCCCCGAGGGAGGGGAATTAAGCTCCTTCCCTTAATAGGGGGGATGGGTTTCAAGTTTTTTTAGATTGATAAACTTTTTGTTACCCACCCCTATCCCCTCCCTAATCAGGGAGGGGAATTGTCAAGTGTTCTCTTTCAAGAGGAGAGAGGAACCTGAGTGGCGGGTAGAGCGGCACGCTGCAAAAAAAAGACCGGCGTGAAAAGATTTCCGGTCTACAAAAAGATTCGATTTTTTCATATACAAAAATTCTTGAACAAATGCTATTACTTACTGTACAATACTGCTCTGGCAGCAACAGAGTTAGGCATGATTGTCTGATCATAGAAGATTACAGGATAAATATCTGTAGGACTCTTGATTTCACAATTGCCATCAGTTCCATCGCCTCCGTCGCATGCTACAACTTTGTTTGGAGCCTTGATACCGTTTACATCAATAAAACCTCTACAAGAAGTATCAATGGCTGTTATAGCTTTAGTACCATCAGCCCCTCTTGTACAATTTTCAATTTGATCCCCTTGGAAAGTGAACATAATACCATCGTTAAAAAATAATGTTACATTACCTTCAGCAATCTCAACGTTATCTGTTAAATTTGTGGTGCCTAGTTTATTTGTTACTCTTGCTTCATAATCAGCATCTTTGGCATCTTTAAATCCCCCTGTTTCAGCTCTAACAACATTCATTCTGCTTGTCAACATTTTTTCCAATGTATAATCACTTTCGTCATCATCAGTACTTTTAGATAAATCAGCAAAATTCCATTCATCAAGTGCCATATTTAATGTTACAGCCTGTGACAATGCTGATAAAGCTTTTTTGTAAGCGGCTTTATATTGTGCACCTTGAGTCGAATTCATCAATGTTGGCATTGTCATTGCAGCTACAACACCGATAATACCTAATGTAATCAATACTTCCGCAAGCGTAAAACCGCCTCTCACTCTCATGTTTGATAATCTCATAATCATTTCCACCTTTCT
>CALVEO010000021.1 GCA_944326615.1 Candidatus Gastranaerophilales bacterium
AAGCGGACCACTCCAGCCGCCACATGCCCCCTCCCTCGGGGGAGGGCAGGGGAGAGGGTCATTATCAGAAGAACAGAGGAACAGATTGCAGGAAGGCAGGCTGAATAAAGAAGCTATTTTAGTGCGCAGCACCGATAACAGCTTGACCTCCTGACCTCCGGTCTTCCGTCTGCTATATAACTTACCTATCTTTTTAAATAGTACAAAATCGCAATCCCTTGCTATATCTGACTTTTCGGGGGGGGGGCGATTCTCAGCTCAATTCTTTTCATAACTTTTGCCTCCTAAAAATTAAAAAACTATAAATTTATTATTTACGATTTTTTGTTATTTGTCAATATTGCAATTTTATGAAATATTTGTTATAATATATATATACTTGAGGAATTATGGATATAACTGTTCTTGTTGACAATAATTGTAAAACTAATTACTTTTTACTCGGCGAGCCCGGTTTTTCTGTGCTGCTTGAAAATGATTTCCATAAAGTATTATTTGACTGCGGTTATAGCGATGCTTTTATAAAAAATGCATATAAATTAGGTCTTGATTTAACTGACGTCAATGAAATTATACTTTCGCATGGGCATAAAGATCATACAGGCGGTCTTCTTCGTCTTGAATCTTTATATCGTAAAATGCTTATGGCTGGTATAAGTTTGAATTTAAAGACTATTATTACTCATCCTGATGCTTTTGAACCGAAATTGAATGAAAAGTCTGAAAATGTCGGCTTCCCCGGAGATGCAAGTAAATTGTGCGATATTTTTGATGTGGAATACTCAAGAGAACCACGTTGGATTACACCTAAACTGTTGTTTTTAGGAGAAATTCCTAAGTATTTTAATACTGATTATAAATATAAAGATGAAACAGTTCTTGTTTATAAAGGAGAAAATGGTCTTATAATTATTGCTGGCTGTTGCCATATGGGAATTCCGAATATTTTTGAATATGCAAAAAAAGTTACCGGAGAACCGCGTATTGATACCTTTATTGGCGGTATATATCTTGCTAATAAAACAGAATATAAAATACGTGAACTTGGTATTTATTTGCGAGATTTAAATATTAAAAACTTTTACCCATGTCATTGCTGTGATTTGAATGCAAAAATTGTTCTTTCTGAATATGTAAAAATTAAAGAAGTTTTTTCAGGATTAAGGATTAACATTGATTAATTAATTTTAACAATTCGCTTGCAAATCAATATTTTACGTAATATAATTGTTACGCAAAAGTTTTATGGCTTTGGTATGCCAAAAGCTTTTATGGAAACATAACAGTGCAATGCACAGAAAGAGGACAAAATGCCAAAAATGAAAACACACAAGTCTGCTGCAAAACGTTATAAAGTTACTGCAACAGGCAAAATCGTTAGAAGACAGGCTGGTATAGGCCACTTACTTCAACACAAATCTGCTTCCAGAAAACGCAGAATTTTCAAAATGATTTCAATTTCTGAATCACATTTCAAATTGATTTCTAAAGAGTTACCCTACAGAAAGTATGCAAGATAGGAGGCAGGTAAATGAGAGTAAAACGTGGTAATGTATTACGCAAAAGACATAAAAAAATATTAAAATTAGCTAAAGGCTTTATTGGTGCAAGAAGCAGAATATTTAAAGTTGCTAATATTGCCGTTATGAAAGCTTTAAAATATGCTTACAGAGACAGACGTACTACAAAACGTAATATGCGTCGTTTGTGGATTGTAAGAATTAATGCTGCAGTTAGAGAACGCGGCATGAGCTATTCAAGATTTGTTAACGCATGCAAAAAAGCTAATATTACTGTTAACAGAAAAATGCTTGCTGATATGGCAGTTAGAGATCCTGAAGCATTTTCTGTTGTTTTTGAAGCTGCAAATGCTGTAAAATAGTTTTAATATTTGATTATATTCAAAAAAGGACTCCGTTTAGGCGGGGTTCTTTTTTATGTATTTTTCCTCCCCTCCCCATTTTGTGAGGGACACGCGTGTATTTCCCTCTCTTGGGAGAGGGAGTAAGGGAGAGGGTAATAATAAGATCCTGAAACAAGTTCGCTATGGCGATATTGATTTTTTAGCGATAAAGCAGCATATGATTTTACATTTCTTAATAAAAAAGTAAATTTTTTTCTCCAAAAATACTTTATATATATGTAAAGGTTAGGTTAATAATTTTGGAGAAATTTTTATGATCGGTGATAATTTTAATGTACCGATAATGTATCAGGATCTTGCAAATAGTGCAATGGGACCGCTGAATATGCCTTTTGGCGGTATGATAGGTGCTGGAATTTCGTATGGTTACAATACTTCATACCTCGGTGGTGTTCAAATGCAGCGGCAGCCGGATAAAGATAAACTTGTTATTCAAAATCAAAAAGAAAATGAAGATAAAAATACATTAAAAATAGCTCTAGGTGTTTTAGCATTAGCCGCAGGACTGGGGTGTATTCCGATTGTCAGAAAAGGGATTAAAAAAGCCGGAGGTGTTATTCCTTATTTAAAGAATTTATGGAAAGGCAATAATACTTCAGTTATGACAAAAATTAAAAACTGGTTTTCTGCAACGGGAAAATCTATAAAAAAAGGTGCTTATAATGTAACAGTAAGACCGGCTAAAGCAATAGGGCGCGGATTTAAAAAATTAGGCAGCGGAATAATAAATAAATTTAATAGTTCCCCTAATCACTAGTTAATATACAACCCCCAACAATACAAGTGCAGGATATTTTGTTCTGCACTTTTCCTCATGTTATAATTAATAAAAATAGTCAGTTATTAAAAATAAGGAGGGCAAAAGATGGCTAAAGATTGTAGTTTTGATGTTGTTTCGGAATTTGACAGACAGGAGCTTGTAAATGCTGTAGATCAGGTGAAGCGCGATGTTGCATCCCGTTTTGACTTGAAAGATTCCGGCTCTTCTGTTGAACTTGAGGCAGATAAAACAATTACCATAACCACAAGCGATGAGATGAAATTAAAAAATATCAATGATATTCTTCAATCAAAACTTGTCAAACGTAATTTGAGTATAAGAATATTAGATCCTCAGCCTGTAGAGAATGCTCTTGGCGGAAAAGTACGGCAGGTTTTTAAATTAAGAAAAGGTCTGACTCAAGAGCTTGCCAAAAAAATTGTTGCCGATATTAAAGATTCTAAAAAGAAAGTTCAGGCATCAATTCAAGGTGATCAGGTAAGAGTGTCAGGCAAGGATAAGGATGATTTACAAGAAATTATAAGACTTTTACGTTCTAATGAAGAAAAGTATGATTATCCGCTTCAGTTTACGAACTATAGATAATTCTTTAGGAAAACTCCCGCCAAAAAGACGGGAGAAGGAATGAAAGTTAAGCGGACCGCGTAATCCAACACAAGCGGATGTTACGCTTTGCGCTTATCTTTAGTTAAGACAAAATAAGATTATGCAAAACATAGATAGCGGGTTAAGCGGCACGCTTATCTTTAGTATGAAAGTTTTTAGAGGGTAAGAAGATAGGAGGGTAAGCCTTTTACAGTAAAAGATTTACCTTTTACTCCCCTCTCCCCAGCCCTCCCCCCCTAGTGAGGGAGCGTTAACTTTTAATTGTCAAGGTACAATTGCTTCCTTCCCTGGATAGGGAAGGATAGGATGGGTTGCTAATTATTTATTGACATTTAAAATTATTACCCACCCCTTCCCCTCCCTAATAAGGGAGGTGGGAGCGTGCCGCTCCACCCATCACATTGTGTTTTGGCATAGAGCATTACTTGATTTTTGCTTCTAATTGCTCTATGCGTTTCTCAAGTTCATTAATACGTTTTTCCTGTGCCTGATACTTAATATCAAGTTCTTTTATTGCATTTATCACTGCATAGAACATGTCTTCCATGCGAATAGTCAAAAATCCGTCGACTCCTTTTTTTACAGCATCTGGAAAGACTTTTTGTAAGTCCTGTGCGATTATGCCGACACGTGGCGTTTTTCTTTCATCATTTTTAAACGTATAGTTAAATACTCTCAACAGTCTGATTTTATCAAGACCTGATGTAAATTCCTTTCCAACATTTTTTAGGCGCCGATCACTTGCAATTCTATTGCCTCCAACGTATAAGTCTCCCGGGATTTTAACATTAACAGCAGCATTGCGTCCAAGAACAATTACATCGTTTTCAGAGCTTTTTCCGCTGATGCACACACTGTCTCTACCAGTGCATTCAGCATAGCGGCCTATTGCAATAGAATTACTTCCGGTTGCTTTAGCTTGTCTCCCTATAGCTATAGATTCATTGTTTGTAGCTTGCGGCTCCCATCCTATTGCAACGGATTGATCTCCAGATGCAATTGAGTTAAGTCCGATAGCAATTGAAGAATTATTTTCAGAGTTTGATTTTGCAGAGCTTCCTATTGCTATACTTCTTGAACCAGATGCTTCTGCGTCAGGGCCTATAGAAATACCTCTGAAAGATGTAGACTTTGCGTTAGCCCCTAATGCGATATCATGTCCGCCTGAGGCTTCTGCTTTATATCCAAAAGCAGCGGAATATGAGCTATTAACGTTTGCCTGGTTTCCTATGGCTATTGAAACTCCAGCATTTTCGCCAATTTTTGCATTATAACCTATAGCTGTACCTGATGATAATGTTTCAGCTTTTTGACCTATAGCAATGGAGCTGTATTCAGAAGTTTTAGCATTATCTCCTATAGCTATAGAGCCGTAATTAAGAGTGCTGGCAGATGAACCTATTGCTATAGAATTTCTTGAATTTACATTAGATGTGCTGCCCATGGCTATTGATTTGTAAGCGTTAACATTTGCTGATGGGCCAATAGCTATTGAGTCATACTCACTAACATTTGCCGATGGGCCTATGGCTATTGAGTCATACTTGCTAACATTTGCAGATGAACCTATGGCTATTGAGTCATGGCCTGCTGCTATGGTTTGATTATTATTGTTAGTATAGGTTCCTGTACCGATTGCTATTGATTTTTCTGCTGAAGCTCTTGAAAAACTTCCAATTGCAATAGTCCCATTTGAAGGGGTAATTTCATTATTTGCATATAAGCCCAATGCTATACTATGATTAGCTGTTGATGAATTATTTAAAGCAAAGTTACCGATTGCGATATTATCTGTTCCTTCGGTATTACCCTGTAATGAATTTGCTCCAATTGCCACATTGCCGCTGCCTGTTGTGTTCGAGTTTAAGGTATTGGAACCTATAGCGGTATTTAAGCTGCCACTCTGATTTGAGGCTATGGCATTATAACCGATGGCAGTGTTATCGTCGCCTTCGGTATTATTTTTTAAGGCATCTATGCCTACGGTTGTATTACGTTCACTATTATCATTCGGACGGGTATTGCTTAAATATAAGTTATTTTTTTGGTCCAAACTCAAGCGGCCCAGGATAGATGCACCCTGTTTAAATAAAATATGGCTGAAACTACTTTCGTCAGCTACATTGATTAGTAACTTGGTATCTGCATCATCGGCGGTTGTGTCGTGCTGGCCGATCAATGCTACCTGCTGTTCACCCGCGCCAAAATACGCATCTGACCCGTTCGTTGAATAGCGCCAGGGTGATGAATAATCCGATTTGTTACGTGTTGTCATTACCGGTGCCATTGCCGCTAAAATGATACTCATGATTAACATCACGACCATCATTTCTGCAAGTGTAAAACCTTTTTTAATCTTAAACATTATGATACTCCCATAAATTTAATGTAATTATTTATATTATATCGTATATAACTTTAATTGTCAATATGAAATATAAAGTTATGCATTATGTTTACTCTTTATTATTTATAAAATAATTTATTAGGAGTATTAAATGAGTGATTTAAAAAAACTTATAGGTAAAAGGATTCAAAATATAAGAAAATCAAAGGGCTTGACTCAAGAGAAGCTTGCCGAATTAATAAATATAGAAACGCCGAGTTTGAGCTATCTGGAGACAGGTAAATATGCTCCTTCAATAGATACATTGCAGAAACTTTCTGAAATATTGAATGTTCAGCCATGGGAGTTTTATTATTTTTCCGACGTTTCTGATGAACAGAAAAAGGAAGAACTAAATAAAGCTCTGGATAATGATCCAAAGCTTTTGAAAACACTTTATAATTTTTACAAATCAATTAGCTATGAGTAATTTTGTTGTTATCATCAACAATAACAATTGTCGGTTTGTAGTTTTCCATTTCTTCCGGATTGTAAAGTCCGTAAGCAATAATAATAACTTTATCACCCGGCTGGACTTTTCTTGCCGCAGCACCGTTCAGGCAAATCATTCCTGAATCCGCTTTTCCTTTAATAACGTACGTATGAAATCTTTCGCCGTTATTAATATCTAAAATATCAACTTTTTGCCATTCTTTTATTTTAGAAGCTTTCATAAGCGTTTCGTCAATTGTAATTGAACCGACATAATTAAGATTTGCATCTGTTACTGTAGCTCTGTGTATTTTAGAACTTATAAATTCCTGCAGCATATTTATACCTCGTTTTTTGCTAATTTATATCCCGCCCGAATATTTTAATTCAAACATAAAAAAAAATCAAAAATCACACAACAGCTGTTAATTAATATTAACAACTGTTGTATTTCTGGTTTATTTAATGTGCCTTCTTATTTAGAGGTTTTGTTTGAAAATTTTATCGCAATAATTTTCAATATTTGGAGTATCTATCTCAAATACATGTACTCTTGCTGGCCCTAAATCAACGCAGAGTTCATTATCTCTTGCCTGAAGAATACTTTCTTTTCCATAAGACGGAAGCAGGTTATTTAATTCCTGACCGGCTTTGAGGGTCGGAACTTTAATTATTCCGGCAACAGAACGATTTACGTTTTTGTTTGCAACTACAAGAAGTGTTTTGCCGTTGAGATGTCTTGCATAAGCAATAATCTGGTCGTTTTTATCCTGTTCTTTATCTAACTGAATGAATGTTCCTTTTGTAATTACGTCATTATATTTATCTCTCATTTTGAAAGCACTTGTCATAAACTGCCCGATTTCCGGTTCTTTGCCGCCTGGTTTTCGTGAGAGATTAAAAATGTCAAGTCTTCCTGTGTGAACTGTCATTTCATGGTTATCGGTTTCAGTTACGGGGTTGTATTTATTTTCGTATGAATATGAATAATTATCACCTGATTGATAACCGTCTAATATATACGGGTTAAGCATCGGCAGTGTTGCCTGCAAGCCCATAGTAAGGTTGCAGTAATCCCTTCCGCCATGGAACATTGGTGAAATGTCATCGTGTGTTGCAAATGAGCCTATTAAAGATTTTCCTTTAGGCAGTCTGTATGACATATCAAGCTGTTCTTTTACATAATCCATAAATGTTGATGCATTAGGCCATTCATGGAAAATGTGATATTGTCCGTAAATTAAGTCAAATCCTGCTCTTAAAGAATCTTCCGGTCTGTCGTAAGGCATATTTGCCTGCGGAGAGGCATCTTCATAAGTATAAGTTTCTGCAAGCCAGCCGAATTCAGGATCACGCATGTGTGAATAAGGAATTAAAACATCCCAGAACTCAGCAGGTTTTGTTCTTGCAACATCGACTCTTACACCGTCAACCCCTGCATCTATTAACATATCTATTAATTGTTTATGATATGCAAGAAGTTTCGGATTTAATGTTCGTTTACCTTCATCCTCCCAGGGCTGTAACATTCTGATATCGTTCCATCCCTGCGGGGTTTTTGCAAGTCCGTCTTTTTCTTTTGCCATCAAATCAGGCATATTTAAAAACATTTCGTAAGATGCACAGCTCGGAATATCTACCATTACTCTGATTCCGCGTTTGTGGCATTCATCTACAAATGCTTTAAATTGTTCTTTGTCGCTTCTTGGATCATTTTTATCTATAAGATTAGGATCAATTTCAAGCATATCTTTTGGTGCATAAACAGAACCTGCCGTTCCCATAGCTTTTATTTTACCGGGTGTGCTTATCGGAAGTACATGGAGGGTATTAAAGCCTTGAGCCTTTACTTCATCTAATCTTTCTATTGCATTTAAAAATGTGCCGCATTGTTCGTTTCCGTCAATATATTCATTTCCGTTAAGATCTTTTGCGTTGAATGTTCTAGGCACTATTGCCAGAATTTTGGCTTGATTATGCTGGAATAATGATTTTAAATCATTGTGATAATCAACGGGTGCAGTATTTTCAGCTTTTTTTACTGCAGGTGTGTTAATCATTGCAAGGTTATTAAGATATGCGCTTATCAGGCCTGATTTTGAGGTATTGTCAGGTTCAGACACATTTGTATTAACCTGAGTCTGCGGTTGAGAATTATTTACTTGTTGAAGCTTTAAAGAAAGCAGATTTGTTGAGTTTATCATTTTGCACTACCTTGTTTGGAATTTTTTGTTTTTCCGAAGAAGAATTGAGCGAGAACTGTTACACCTAACAGGGCTGCTCCGAATGTTCCGAATATTTTAAACCATTTATTTGAATTATAGAATTGTTTGCCTGATTTAAAGAAAAATTCATCTGGTGCAATACCTGTTAACAGGAATTTTAAATCTGAACCTGCATCGCTTTCTGGCCTAATTCTATGACGCGGTTTAAGCATATAGTTTTCACCACCGATTTTATCCAGAACAAGTTCTCTATAGTTCATTACTTCATCTTCAATTAAACTGCCTTTTAGAATATCCGCGGTTTCCGGATTTAATTTTTCTTCAAACATAAGCTGCATAGCACGCTGATAGAAGTATTTATCTCCCGGGATATCTGCAGTGCCGGCGGCACGTCCGTAATAATTATTGATTACTTTCCCATTTTCAACAACAAGCGGGCTGGTATCTGTTGACGGATGCGGATTTCTCTGCATATAGAATTTTGTTGCGTTATCTGAAGAGTGCCCTTCAAGAGTAATTATTTTACATAATTCAATTATTTCTTCTTTTATTTCTCTCGGATACATATTTATAGAATTCATATTATTAGCCTGTTTGGCTATTCTTCTGTAGAAATCCATAGTGTTGATAAGTCTGTAGAATGAACTCTTTACACCGAGCAGTCTGTCAGAAACAAAAACTTTTTGGATATTTTTAGCTGTTCCGACAGTATCATCAGGATTAAAGCCGGCAATTGCTCTTGAAAGATTTTCAAAATCTTTTTCTCCCACTTCTGCCAGAGCATTTGCATAAGCATTAAATTCTTTATCAACAATAGTATCGTAAGCAGATCTTGCTGCAACTTTTTGTTTATCATTAAGATTTTCTTCTTTTTTCAAAATAGATGCGGATATATCACTTGGTTTAATCTGGTTATTAATTTGTGCGATTTTGGCGACCAGACTTTTCATAACCTTTTTATACAACTCATCGTCAGAAACAATTTGTTCTATTTTATTTCTGACTAAGCCTCCGACAAGATTTCTGTCTGCTCTTACCTGTTTGATTTCTTTATAATTAATTCCAAAAATCTTTAATATATCTTTAGATATATCATTCCAATAGTTTGCTATTACGGTTTCCGGAGCTGAACCGACTTTTATAGCAGCATATTCATCAAGTGCTGATGTTTTTGCTGAAAAATCATCAGTTATTTGTGCAACATGACGAAGTTTTGCCTGAATAGTAGTATCAAATTTGACGCCTGGAACTTTATACAGTGCTTTATCTACAGGGTGATCTGCAGATTTGGTATTTGATATCATTTGCTGGATAAAGCGCCAGTCATATTGAGATTCTTCCGGTACACTCTTATTATATTTTTTTAGTCTAGCCTGAATTGTTTTTGTAATTTTGTTTTTTATAGCCTGAAATTCTTTAGTCTCTTTTGCTGTATTAAAGAAATTGTTATCTTTAAATAATTTTATCATTGCATCTTCATTAGGTACAACAGCATTAATAAGAGCATCATCGATTTTTTGATTTTTAAATAGTTTTTTTAGATTTTTACTTATATCTTTTGCTGTATTATCATCTATTGTATAAACTTTGTCAGATGTCATGAGATTTTTTAAATCTTCTTTAAGACTTTCTGATGTAACCGGATCAAGTCTTAATGAAAATGCATCTGTAATTTTTTCAATTAAATTATTGTCAACCGGTTTGTTTCCATATAGAGATATAATTTCTTCAAGCTTATTGCTTATTGTATGTGTTTTGTATTTTTCAGAGTATTTATCAAGATTGTTTAAAATTTTATCAGCTTTTTTATTTTTTCTGTCATTAAGCCATTTTGCAAGATAAGGTTCTGTCCTGTTGCAGATAAGGGCACTCATAACAGGAGTTGCGAAGCCGGCGGTTAACATCCATAATGTGTTATTCTGGATTGCTATTTTTTTCATTTTTTCCTGAATGGCTTCGCGTCTGTTTGGAATATTTTTAGGCACTCCTAATCTGTTGCCTATTTTTTGAATTTCTTTATCGGAATATAAATCCCAGGGAATAAACTGCGGATCCTGATAGAAAGGTTTCTTACGGCCGAAGCTGTCTTCATACTGTTTTTGTACGTTAATTCCATGGATTAAATATGCAGGAAGCTGAATTGCGAGTTTTGGCCAGATTGCCATTGATGCAAGGAAAGAGCCTAAGCCTATAAACTCCATCCCTTTAGTCATGGGAGTTTGTTTTCTGGTAAACAGATAACCTGCAATTGCAAGTCCGCCTATTTTTAATCCTACATCATTAAGTTTTCCAAGCTCATGGTCATTAGCTTTGCCGTTTACTGCATGTTTGAAAGCTTTTGCATCATATATAGTATCTTTTACCATTAAGGCCGGCATGTTAAATATATTGCCGTTAATTAAGTGTCCTTTACCCTCAAGAGGTTTAATAAATGTTCTATTATTGAGTTCATGCTCAATATCAAAATGAGGCTTAGGTTTTTTGTTCGGGTCCTGAGCTTTTCTGTTTCCGGATGTTGGTTTAGATGATGTTCCGGATGCTATGTAATTGTGTATTAAATTTGTTGTCATATTAGTTTACCACGTATTTTTCGTCTTTTTTGATTACATCCGCTGCATCAACTTTGGAAGGTTTTTGAGAACTGTGCATAGTATTAGCTACACCTATAATGGATGATAAAACTGATGCCCCTATTAAGATTTTTCCGGCATGTTTTGTTAAGCCTTTGCCTTCCCCTTTATAAAGTGCTTTAGCGCTTTTTACGAAATTTTCTCCAAATGACGTGAGGGTTTTGCCAAATTCTTTACCTTTCCAGAATTTGAAAGTCATTACGTTAAAGAAATTTTCCCATGGTTTTTGAAAAGCAAGTGCAACGCCTGTTGCAGCCCACAGATATGAAGATATATTTTTTGCAAGATTTGCTTTTACTACAATTTCTCTAATGCGGGATTTAACTTCTTGATCAGAATCATTTAATCCGGTACCCATACCGAGTTTTTTTGCAATTTTGTCATATCTGAAGTTTCTTTCTTCTCCTTTTCCTACATCTCCGTAATATAAATCATAACGGGGAAATTCGACACTTTCAAAAACTTTGTGATGTTCTATACTTGTAATATCTGTATCATTAACATCGTCCGGAAGTTCGTAATTAACTTTTGCATAAGGTCTTTCAATATCAATTCCTGTCATAAGATGAACAGGCGTGCTGATAAATGATTTTGATATACTTTTTGCAAGACCGTAAAAGATTACGCCGAGCGCCAGTTTTTTCCCGAGCGGTTTAGCTTTCATCTGGTCAAAATTTGAATAGGAATTTACAGGACCGATAAATACATTCATCAACATTAAACTTCCTATTAAATATGGAACATTTCCCATAGTTAAAAATTCATAGAAGTTTGCGTTTCTGCTCCCTTTTAGTCCTTTGGCAGGATAAACAGTAAAAGCATTTGTTAGTTTATCAATAGCTATATCGGTGCGTGTGGCAAGATTATTTTTTAAAAGCGTATCATGATTATATTTGAGAGCTTTTTTATCTTTTTCATTGCCGTCTGCAGAAAAATTTATGCTGTTTTTCGGATTAATTGTATTGTTAACAGGTAAAATCATTTTTACTCCACACATCAATGCATTTATATAAGATGCGTAAATATTATTTTTTGACAGTAATTTTTAATCAATTTTACATTTTTTAACAAAAAATTTTTAAGTAAAAATTGTGAAAAATACTGCGGTGAAAATTCCGGCTATCAGGCAGTAATAGCCGAATATTGCAAGTGAAAATTTTGAAATAAATTTCATAAAATATTTTATACATAAATAACCGACAACAGCGGATACTAATGTACCTGCAATAATTGCATTCCAGTTATAGAGCATGGCTTCATGGATATCAATTTTAATCAGCGGATAAACCATTGATGCTCCGAGTATTATCGGAATGCTTAAAAGGAAAGAATATCTTGCGGCTGTAACTCTGTCTAATCCGCAGAATAATCCTGTGGCAATAGTCCATCCTGAGCGTGAAAATCCAGGCAGGGCAGCTAAACCTTGAGCAAGCCCTATGAGGATTGATGTTTTTAAATCAACATCATTTCGTTTTTCCTCAATTTTTTTAGATTTATATTCACTGTATAAAAGAGTGAAACCGGTTATAAAAAGTAAAATCCCGACGACAGATGGTGTGTAAACGAGTTTTTCCGCTACTTCATTAATCGGCAGTGCCAGTGCAACAGTAATAATTGTACCGGCTATGATATATAATCCTAATTTTGCTTCTTTATCAGTCCAATCTTTTGTTTTATAAGCATGCCACATAGCTTTTAAAATATTTGCTATATCTTTTCTAAAAAAGATTAATACTGCAATAAGAGTTCCAAGATGAACCATAATATCAAAAAAGACTTCTTCATTTGATGTTTGAACGATTTCAATACCTTTTATTACTTTATAAAAATTTGACGTAAATACAAGGTGAGCAGAACTTGATATTGGCAAAAATTCGCTCAATCCCTGTACTATCCCCATTAATATAGCCTGTATAAAATTCATTATTTTCCCCTCTCTATTACTGTTAAGTTTATAATCGTAAGGCCGTAGAAATATCTATAACATAAAAGAAACTTTGGAAGCTGTCTCCGAATTTTCGGTCTATTTTGCTATTCTTCTTCAAAATAAGAGCAGCATGAAGTCTGTGTTTCCCATACTGTTACTTTGCTTAACAGTACTACTTTTTCCTTCAGTTTGTTATAAATAAACATTGATATCATTTCACTTGAAGGACTTTCTCCTTTAAATTCAGGCAAAGCGTTTAAATCCTTATGATCAAGCATATCCAAAACTGTTTTTAATTCTTTTTTTAAAACTTTGTAGTCCATTAAAATATTGCTTTTATCAAGTGTATCGCCTTTTACGAATACTTCTACCATCCAGTTATGTCCATGTTGATTTTCACATTCTCCTTCATAGTTTAAAAGATGGTGAGCTGCGGCAAAAAAAGCCTGTGTTTTAATTTCAAACATTTATATCCCCTTTTTCAGTATGTAATCACAAAATTCTCTAACTGCTCCGCGTCCGCCGTTTTTGGTTGAAATAAAATTTGCAATAGCTTTAACTTCCTCAACGGCGTCATTTGGGCATCCTTTCAGTGCAACTTTTTCAAGTATGCATATATCAGGGAGATCATCTCCCATATAAGCTATTTCGTCAAATGTTATATTATATTTCTGCATAATATTTTCAAGTGTTGCTATTTTATTTTTTGAGCCTTGGTGTAATTCCGTTATATTCAAATTTTTAGCGCGGTGGAATACGGTTCCGTTTTCACGTGCGGTAATTATTGCAGTAATTATTCCGGCTTTATTAAGATTTACAATTCCCTGACCGTCTTTTGCATTAAAGGTTTTATATTCATGACCGTTTTCATCAAAAGTAAGGCTTCCGTCAGTTAAAACTCCATCAACATCAAAAGCTGCAAGTTTTATAGCCATATTATGCAACCCCTGCTTTCAATAAATCATGGATATGTATAACTCCTATTGGTTTATTATACTCATCAACAACGGCTAGAGCTGTGATTGAATATTTTTCCATAAGGTTTAATGCGCTTGCGCCGTAATCTGTTTTTGAAATATGTTTAGGATTTACCGACATTACATCTTTAGCAAGAAGTGGTCTGATATTTTCGTATTTAATAAGAGTTCTTCTTATATCACCGTCTGTGAGTACACCTGTTAGAATTCCGTTTGAATTTACGATCATTGCCATGCCGAGTTTCTTTTCTGATATCAGTTTAATTACGTCGGCAAAGCTGTCCTCTTCTTTTGCAATCGGAAGTTTTTCAATATCTGTAAGCATAAGGTCTGCCACTTTGTATGTAAAGCCTTTGCCAAGTGCTCCTGATGGGTGGAAGATAAGGAAATCTTCTTCAGAAAAACCTCTTTTTTCAAGCAGACATACAGAGAGAGCATCCCCCATTGCAAGAGTCGCTGTTGTACTGGCTGTCGGGGCTTTATTCAACGGACAGGCTTCTTTTTCTACGGAAATATCAAGTGTAACATCTGATGCATGAGCAAGAGTCGAATTCATTTTCCCTGTCATACCAATCATTGTTACACCAAATCTTTTAATTAACGGAAGAAGATTTAGCAGTTCCTGTGTTTCTCCGCTGTTTGAAATTGCAATTACAACATCGTTTCTTGTAATAATGCCGGAATCGCCATGTGTGCTTTCTGCCGGGTGAAGAAAGTATGATGGTGTTCCGGTAGAAGTTAAGGTAGCGGCAATTTTTCGTCCGATAAGGCCTGATTTGCCCATACCTGTCACAATTACCCTGCCTTTACAGTTATAGAGAATGTCTACTGCTTTATCAAATTCTTCACCTATATTATTTTTCAGGCGAAGAATTGAATTAGCTTCAATATCAAGAACTTCTTTTGCTAAATTGTTAATCTTACTTCTATCCATCATTATTTCCATTTTAAATAATCCCCTGTCTACAGAAATTATATAATAAATATCGTATAAAAGTATTAATTTATTATAAAATATTTAAATTTTGTTAAATTGCACCGAATTTTATTATATGAAAAAAAGTGATTTGTGTTATAGGTTTGACAATTCTGAATACAAACTTGAAAGATTTAAGAAATATGTTGAAAAATATGGTTATTCAAGAATAATAGCTGATTTTTCCGCATTGAATATTTTTGATGCTATAAAATTTGCAGTACTATCCTCTGTTTTTATTTCGCAAAATTATCCTTCGGGCCGACTGAAATGTAGAGGTTTAAACAGTGAATTTTCCGGATTTATGAACGATTTTTCAATAAAAAATTTAGAATTTGTATAAAATTGCGCAAAAAAATTTTTTCAGGAGTTTTATATGAGCATGCTAAATGTGGGAGCTCTAAACCAAAAAATAATTGCACAATCGGTAAAAACTACTGCCGTTCAGCCTTCTGCGCCTGAAAACAGTACAAAAAAAGAAAAATCTTTGTCAGATAAAAAATGGCAGATTGCATCAGCTGCAGTTGCTGCAATTGCAATTGCAGGAATTTTGATTGCAAATAGAAATAAAATAGGCAAAATTTTTAAAGGCAGTAAGGCTAAAAATAATCAGACTAATCCGGTACCGGAGCATGCCCCGGTGCCGAAAAAGGAAAATAAAATTAATCCATCTCAACAGTCTGCTGAAGGGACTGATTCTTCGGGTAAACCATTTGAATCTAATGATAATGTAAATCCAAACGAAGATTTATCTAATAATCCTAATGTTGATGATATAGACGATGATATTATGGGTGATGATTACAAGTATGTTCCGCCTGTGCCAAAACTCATTGATAAAGTTGTTCCGTATGATGAAAATTATGAACGTTTAAGACTTGAAGCAGAAATTCCGGTAAGAGAAAAAATAACCGAGATTTTTAAACGATACAGAGAAGATCAGGAATCGGCCCCGGAATTTAATAAATACCGTATTGCAAATGTTCTTTTCCCTAAGCATGTTGCCCCTCCGATAAAACCTGATTTGAGAGAGCTTGAAGAAGCTGATCTTGATGCTGTTTTATCTTTTCTTGAAAAATATCAGTATAATGCCAAGATGCGTGCCGGTATTGATGTATCGGATGTTGATGAAGTAAAGCGGTTGATGAGATTGATTGATGAAGCAGAGCCGTTAGAAGAAGATACTTATGTTTACAGGGGAATAAGAACACGTGAATTGTGGGGTGAGCATAAAGAATTAGATTTTGCAAAGGATATGGAAGTCGGAGATACATTAAAAGACAGGGCATTTGTTTCAACATCACGCTCTTATGATGTGGATCTTGCAGCAACCGATCCTAAAAACCTTGAAGAACGTTTGCAAAATTGCGGGGTCATTATGAGGATAAAATTGCCTAAAGGCACAAAAGGTCTGGATTGCAGACGTTGTTCCATGGTAAATTCAGACAGAGGTATAAACGCTGTTTATATTTTGCCGCCGGGAGCTGAATTTAAGATAAGAGCTTTTGATTATCCAAGAAGAATTATAGCTTGCGATTATATTTTACCCAATAAATAGTTTATTGTTAAATTTGTGTTATAATTTCCTTGTTTTAATAACTTTTGTTCTAAAAGGAGATTTTGCATATGATTGAGCATTTCTATGAATTTGTACAAAATCATGCGGTTATTTTTTCCGCTTCAATTTTGATAATTGCGTATATATTTATTGCTGTTGATAAAATATCAAAGGTTACTATAGCCTTGATGGGAGCTGTAATTACAATTTTATTAGGACTTGTGAGCGAGTCAAAATCTGTTAATGGAATTTTAAATCCAGATTACTTTATCAATTTTGTTGATTTTAATGTAATTTTCCTGCTTGTCTCAATGATGATTATAGTGAGCATTGCGACAAAGAGCGGAATGTTCAACTGGATTGCAAACGAACTTTTGAAACTTACAAAAGGGCATCCAAAACTTGTTCTTTTTACACTCGGTATTTTTACGGCCGTAACCTCTGCTTTTCTTGATAATGTAACAACGGTTATTCTAATTATGCCTGTTACATTTTTTATTGCACAACGGCTGGAAATTAATCCTATACCGTTTTTGATAACAGAAATTTTTGCGTCAAATATTGGAGGTACTGCGACACTTATCGGAGATCCGCCAAATATTATAATTGGAAGTGCAGCAGGATTATCTTTTATGGATTTTGTAAGAGAATTGACAGGTGTTGTTTCTGTGATTTTGCTTGTTGTTGTTACACTGATGATGTTTATTTTCAGAAAATCGCTTGTTGCAGATGCTGAAAAAATGAAAGCAGTAGCTAATTTGGATAATTCAAAAACAATTACGGATTTCCCGTTGATGATAAGGAGCGCTGTTGTGCTTATGTTTGTAATTATTGGTTTTGTTTTGCATGATGTAACGCATATTGAGACATGTGTTACTGCAATGCTGGGGGCAAGCGTGTTGCTTTTGTTTGAAAAGCCAAAGGATATACTTTGTGATGTTGAATGGAATACAATATTTTTCTTTATCGGTTTGTTTATTATAATCGGTGGGCTTGAGGCATCTGGCGGTATTGCTTTAATGGCAAAATGGATATTAAATATTACGCAAGGCTCTCAAAATGCCGCTGCGATGCTTATTCTCTGGGCTTCAGGTTTAATTTCCGGAGTAATAGATAATATCCCTTACACTGCAACAATGACGCCTATGTTGTTGGAAATTCAAAAAACAATGGGAGCTGATTACACTTATCCGTTATGGTGGTGTTTATCTCTCGGTGCGTGTCTTGGCGGTAACATGACGATTATCGGGGCCGCATGTAATGTTATAGTATCCGAAACTTCAGCTCATAAAGGGTATCCCATTTCATTTATAGGTTTTTTAAAATACGGTGTTGTAACGATGTTGATTTCGTTGGTTATAAGTTCCGTATATATCTGGGCCAGATTTTTGATGAACTGAAATTATACTTATATTACAAAATATAATAAAGCGAACATAACGCATAATGAGAGTGAGCTTAACACAAACCATGTATGCATTACAGGGTGTTGATAATCCCATATTTCTTTTAATGTTGTTGCTGCATTTTCGATTTGTTGCATAATCTTTCTTCTCCAATAAACATATAAAATCTTTTATATTTATATCTTATTCATTAATCATTTTCGGGCATCACCTAAACGGTTGATTATTTGTAATCTTTAGGATAATATACAGCTATGCAGGATGTAGAACTTTTAATGCCGGCAGGCAATCTCGAAAAATTAGAATATGCCGTAAGATACGGTGCGGATGCAGTTTACCTCGGAGCAGTCGACTTTAGTCTGCGTGCTATGCGTAAAGGCAGTCTGATTACTATGGATAATTTGAGACAGGCTGTAGAACTTGCACATTCTCTCGGGGCAAAAGCGTATGTTACGATTAATATTTTTGCATTTAACAATGATATAAAGCAGCTTGAGGCAGCTTTAGATAAATTTAAGGATGCGAAACCGGACGCTTTTATTATCAGTGATTACGGGATTTTTAACTTAATAAAGCGTAATATTCCTGATGTTCCTATTCACATAAGTACACAAACAAATACTTTGAATTACGAAAGTGTAAAATTCTGGCGTGATTTAGGTGCATCACGTGTAATTCTGGCAAGAGAACTGCCGATTGCAGATATTGCTGAAATAAGGCGTCAGGTGCCGGATATAGAACTTGAATGTTTTATTCATGGTGCTCAGTGTGTTTCTTTTTCGGGAAGATGTCTTTTGAGTGATTATTTTTCAAAAGGAGAAAGAAAAGCTAACCATGGGAACTGCTCCCAGCCCTGCAGGTGGAGTTATAAACTTGTAGAAGAAACACGTCCGGGAGAATATCTTGAGATTAATCAAGACGGAAGAGGTTCTCATATATTGAGCCCTAAAGATTTGTGCCTTGTAAAACAGCTCGGTCAGTTAATAGATGCGGGTGTGAATTCTTTCAAGGTAGAAGGCCGTACAAAAAGTCTTTATTATGTTTCAGCCGTTGCTAAAACTTACAGGCAGGCTATTGATGAAGTTTTAAAAAATCCTTCCGCTGATATGGACAAATATTTCAATGAACTTTTAAAAGTCGGAAACCGCGGTTATACAACAGGTTTTGCTCTGGGCGATAATAACGGAGATAGTTACAGTTATGATATTTCAAAAGGTCTTGCAGGAGCTGATTTCTTGTGTGAATTTCAGATGTGCAAAACAAACTGCCCTGATGAGTATTTCCCTGTAAAGATTAAAAATAAAATGCTTTTAAAAGATGAAGTTGAAATAATTACTCCTGATGAGCAATTTACGACTGTTATTGAAGGTATTAAAAATGAAGATGGAGAGGATTTGTCTCTCGGTAACACAAATGATGATGTATATGTAAAATTTTCTCAGGCGCCGAAAAATTATAAATATGCATTAGTTAGAACTGTAGGAATAAAAACTCCTGTTTAAGATGAGGAAAGATGTTTATTAAACCTGATTATAATTTGAAAAGTATCTATGATATTGACCTTGAATGTTTGAAAAATAAAGGAATAAAGGCATTGTTGTTTGACCTTGACAGCACATTAATGGGTTCAAAGAGAGGTTATTATACCAAAGATACACTTGATTGGCTTGAAAAAGTCAGAAAAGACTTTTTTGTCGGTGTTGTTTCAAATAATAACAACCCTGTTTATATGGCAAAAGTGCTTGCATGTTCTGATTTTCCTGTAGTATTTGAAGCGCATAAGCCTGATATAAAAGTTGCTGAAAATTTTATGAAACAGTATTCTCTAAGGCCTGAGACAACATGTTTTGTCGGCGACAGACCTTTAACCGATGTTATGTGCGGGAAAAATTTAGGGTGTATGACAATTCTTGTTGACTCTATAACAGCTGATATTGAAAAACCTATTGTACGTTTTGCAAGAAAATTAGAAAGATGTTTTGTAAGGGTATAATTATTACAGATTCTTAATAATCGTGCGTGATTTTTTATAATAGATTACAATAACTAATACGTTGGGAGGTTAAATTTCAAGTTTTTTTGTTATATAACTTGGTTATAATTATTATTCAGTTTTCGCTTCTTTATAATTAAATAAAATTTTTAAAGGTGTTTATATGAAGGTTCTGCAGGTATCTAATAGTGTAGTAAACAAGTCTTATTCGCCTAACAGCAAAGGCGGATGTACAAAAAAAGCTCTGGTGTCTCCGTCTGCAATTATGGTTGGAGGTATTATTTCAGCAATTGCGGTACATAAAATTGCCCGTCCGGCTCAGAAAGTATGCAGCGAATATGTAAAATCACTTGCTGCAGGAGTTTCTGAGATGACCGGTAAAAAGGTTAATCCTCTCTCTCTTTCATGTGTTATGGACAAAGATGAGTTTATTCATCAAATATTGAAGATAAAGAAATTCAACTATAATTATACATCGCAAAATATTAAAAATTTTGGATTTCAGGCAGACTTTCATATGCACACAATTTATACTGACGGGAAAATAAGTGTAAAAAAATTACTTGATGAAATTTCTGAATATTCCAACAAATTGTTCAGCAGAACGGGACAGAAGTTTAATTTTTCAATAACCGATCATGATTCGGTTAAGGCCGTAAAAGAGGCGCTTGTTATAATTTCTGAAAATCCCGAAAAATTTAAAAATGTCCGTTTTATTCCCGGAATTGAAATGAGTTTTTCACATAAATCGCAGACTACATCAAATCCTTGTGAAATTTCAGAAGTGCTGGCATACGGGATTAATCCTTTTAAGCTTGATAAATATTGTGATGCTCTCCAGACAAAAAGAAGCAATACTATAGATAATATGCTTGCAGATATAAGAAGAAGCATTCCTCTTACAAATTTTGATAAGAATGAATTGATTAAAACGTATAATCTTAATCCTGATTGTTTGATGATGAATTCTCACTGGCCGGTAGAGCATTATGCCCAGACAAAGCATGCGATTACAATACAGGCATCAAGGCATGGAAAAGATCCAGCAGTTCTGTATAATGAAATAATGAGCAAAATTGATGTAAAAAACCGTAACATGTGGTACTTGAAAAATAATAATTTTTTAGATAATGATATTAATGAAACAAGTATAATTTCAAACGTCAGGAAGAAATACGAACCGCATATTGAAAATGACAAAATTGTTTTACAAAATGAAAGCTCTTTTGATAATATAATAGATTTGTTTAAAGGTAATGATAATGTTATTCTCTCATTTGCGCATCCGTATTTCACAGCTATGAAGTTCTATAATCCCAAAAAGGCTTTGAATTCTTTTATTCATAGATCTGAAGGGTTATTGCAGATTTCAGAAGCATATCATCAGGCATATCCTAAAGATGTAAGTCCTGACAGGGTTAATGAAGTAAATAGTTATATGAAGCATGTTCTAAAAATAGGCGGCTCTGATAATCATAAAAATATTTACATAGGGTGATTATATGAAGGTAACAGGTGTTTACAATACAAGTTCTCAAAAAGTTCAATTTTCCGGTGTAACACAAAAAATTCCGCAAATTGCAATAAACTCCGCGCAAGATTTGCAAAATCAGTACCATTATCTGCGTTTTGCAAAATATTATGAAGCTTTAGATGATGATATTTATCCTCAAAATAAATCAATCAGAATGGAAAATTTTTCATTCCTGGAAAGAATTCCGCAGACTCTGAAAAAAATATTTGTGGAAAAGTTTAAAGAATTTACAGAGTTCCCGAATATTACAAAAGTATCGGAAAAAATTAATGATACTTTTGTAAACAATGCTCTTAAAGCTGAAAATAATGATGTAAGGGTATTGCTTGCAGGATATGATCCTGTTTGTTCTATAGGTTTAAAGCATGCACTGCCCGGGAGTGATATTGACAAAGCTTACATTATTCTTGGCAAAAAGCAAAATGTTTTTAAACCGGATGATGAAATAATTGCAAATTACAAAGGAGCATTATGGGAAAATGTCGACCAGAGAATATTGAGTTTGAATAATCAAAATACCTTCCCTGAAGTTTATACGCTGGATAAGATGTTTAATACTTTAGATGTCCTCGACAGGCTCACCGTAAATGCAGGACTTGATAAAAATATGGATTATTTTAAAGAAAAAAGACTTTTTGATATAGACCCTGTTTCTGCAGGAGAGTTTAACATTCGTTTTGCAAATAAAAATAAAGGGGATGAAATATCAAAAGTTTATGCGAAAAATTTTGCATATTTTATAGAATCCGTAAGAGACGGTAAAATAGCGTATAAGGTTGATGACGGTATTTTAAATGTTATCCATGAAAGATTACGACGTTCTCCTTTTGCAATAATGTCAAATGTTACGCAGATGGGCGCACATGAAAGACAGATTAATAAAGGTATGAAAGATATCAAAAGAAAACTCCGCGCACGTGAGCATCTTGTTGATGAATTTGACAGGTGGGCTGAAGAAGATAAGTTTAATCTTGTTAAAAATATTGTAAAAGCTGTTTCTAAAGATCAGGATAATACATTTGACAGATATTTTCTAAATGATGATAATATTCTTGAAAGATATGAAAGGTTAAACAGGCAGCTTGTATAACTGTATAAGCATTCCTGATATAATGCTTATTACAAGTAAAATTGAGATAATTTTCATTGTATCTTTAATATTTTCACTGTGTCTGAAAAGAATTAGTATCCCTAATCCCGCATTGGATAAAAGTCCTGACATTACTGCCCCGAAACTTATTGATCCTTTTATTAAAAGCATTGTTAAGGCTATTGATACGGCGCAATTAGGTATAAGTCCTATAAAGGCCGTTATTACAGGCTCTAAAAATTTAACTTTTCCAAGCAGCACATGCAGAATTGAATGTTCTGCATAAACAAAAATCAGGAAGTTTAATACAATTGTAATTCCGAGTATAAAAAGAAAAATATTAAATGTATGCTTAAGCGGATGATAAATCAGTTCGCGCTTGCGTCTTTTTGAGATACTGTGATGACAGCAGCCTTCATGCTCTAAATTCCCAGCTTCATCTTTATCTTTTTCTTCTGTTATGGGTATGTATTTGTTATCTTTAAGCACAAAATCTATTAAATATCCTGCTAATACAGCAATAACAATTTTTAATCCAATAATCGGCAGAATGTAATATGTTTTTGCAGGCTGTGCCAGAAGTATCGGAATAGCTTCATCAGACGTTGCAAGGTAAATCGCAATTAATGTACCTTTAGTAATAAATTTTCTTATATAAAGCGTACTTGCAATTACGGAAAATCCGCATTGCGGAATTACAGCGGCAAGACTTCCGATTAAAGGTGCGGTCTTTTCTGATTTTTTCATAAACGAGTTAATATTGTCAGCATAAAAATATTCAATCAATTCGATAATCAAAAATACTATAAATAATAACGGCAATATATGAAAACTATCAATGATTGCATCCGCAAGCCAGTCAGGCATACCGAAATTTTCTATAATCCCGTCAAAGCCGGAAAACATATTTTCATTTATTGAATTGATTTTATTTAAAATATTTATCAGCATACCTTAATGATAATACAAACAAACTTGTTTACAGAGCCTGTTTATCCTTTCTGTTTTTATCTTTTTTTACTTCATTTTCATCACATCCCAGAACTTTGTTTAAATGTTCAATAAGTTCTGCAAAATGATATTGCATTGCATGCTCTGATTTGTGATGAATATCTACAATATGACAATGCATTGCCATCTCTACCTGAATTAGTGCCATATTATAATTGTATAAACTTTCAATGTATTCGCTTATTGCAGTAATGTAATCTCTTCTGGCATTTTGAAGCGCTACGTAATTTAATTCATCAGTTTTGTATTTTTCTTCTACAACTTTCAAATTTTCTAAAGCCTGCAAGGCTTCAGTTTTTGAGGCCGGAATTTGTTTTTCACATTTTTCGACATTGTTAAATGCGCGATTAACTTCAAAATACAAATCTTTTTTAAACAGCAAGATTTCATTATCTGCAAGATTTACCTGAGCATCTGCCCCTTTTATGCTATGCTTTAATTCCATAATGTTTACTGTGGAATTCAAATTAACTCCGACCTGGAAACTGTTATTTGCAGTTTGTGTTGAATTGTTAAAACCATACCCCGCATTTGCTGTTAAATCAGGGAAATATGCACGTTTAATATAAAGAAGCGACTGCTCCATTGCATGTTTTGTCGCAGTTAAAACATTTAAATCAGGGCTGTTCTCGTATGCAAGCTGAACAGCATCATCTTTCGAAAAAGGAAATTCCTGCGGCATAAATGTGTGCACGCTGCCTTTTGTACTGCCATAGGCAAAATCGTTGTCATAGGAAAATGTATTCGTGCTTTTTATTGTAAAATCTGGCTGGCTTTCAAGATACATAGAGTTATTCAAATCAACTCTTGCATTGTTGTAATTATTTTGAGCCTCAATAAGTTTAACTTTAGATTCGCTCAAATTAACTTCGGCTGTAGTTAAATCAGGTTTTTTCTTGGCAAGTTTTACAAAATTTTCGTTGATTTTTACGTTATTCTCGGCAATCTGCATAAATGCTTTTGCTCTTAAAAGATTATAATATTTTGCTTTTACATCAAATAAAGTAGCGCAAAGGCTGTCCATAAATTCATATTCTGCGCCTATTTTGTAAAATTCTTCCATTTTTATGTAGGCAGTAGTTTTGCCAAAATTCCATATAAGTTTGTTAACTGTAACGCCTACAGTCGGTAGTTCTCTGTAATGAGAATTGTAGTAGATATTATCAGAATTGTTTTCGTTATAAAAACCTGCACCGGCGCTTATAACAGGAAAATACTGTGCTCTTGCAATTCCGAGATTACTTTTAGCTATATCAAGATTGTATTTCTGCCTTCTGATTTTCGGGCTGTTTTTAAAAGCAGTTGCAACGCAGTCCAAAACCGACAATGAACTTCCGTCTGTAATTTCAACTGGTTTAAACAGTTCATCATCCTCATCTTCTATAGCTGATGTCTTAAGAGTTCCTGCCGATAAAAAAATAAAAATAAATAATATCAGGCAGAATATTTTCCTTATACCCATATTTTAATTATACAACATGTGTCAATATTTATATGAAAAAAACAGTAAGTTTTATATGAAGGCTAATTATTTTTCAGCAAAAAATTCAAAGAGGTATGGCAAAAAAAATTTTCTGTTTTTTTATACTGGTGTATTAAAAACAGAAAGGAAGTATGTATGTTACTAAAAATTTATGATTATTTGTCAAATCAAAACTATTCAGAAAAAAATGTGAAAAATGTAAAGAAATGTAAATCGGTTGGGGGGCTTTTCAAGCTAGAAACGTAAATGCGGATTTGCTTGAGATATTTGCAAAATCTGACAAAAATAGAAACAGGGAGCTGCCATCATTCGCAAATATAAATTTAATGGGTAAATGTAATTTAAAATGTTTTTTCTGTATAGGGAATGAGCTAAAACAAATTTCAGAAAAGGTTGGTAAAAGTATAAGTGGTATCTCACAAATAGGAGAACATTTCAGTAAGTGGAAAAATTTTTTACCTTTTTTAAATCAAACTAAGGAAATGGGAATTAAAAAATTATATTTAACAGGCATGAATACAGATCCTGCTATTTATAAATTTCTACCTGAATTAATAGATTTTCTTAAAAATAAAGGATTTAAAGTCGGAATTAGAACAAATGGGTATTACCGTCCGGAAGGTATAGATAAAGTTTTGGCATCGTTAAATGGAGGTATTTCTTATTCTATTCATTCTTTTAATTCACAAATAAATAAAAAAATAATAGGAACTGAAAATATGCCTGATTGGACAAAGATAATTCCGGCAAGCGGTGAGCACGTCCGAATTGCAACCAGGTATAACCGAGATGATGTTTTAAATACGATTAAAGAATTATCAAAGTATCCTAATGTAAACTATATTCAATTAAGAGCAATATGTGCAGATACCAATAAAGAAATATACGCTCTTGACGCAAAAGCGTTTAATGATTTAAAAAAAGAAATTTCAAAAAAATTTTCTCAGGTAGAAACATTTAAAGGGTACCCTGTTTATAACATTTATGGCAAGAGGGTTAGTTTCTGGGATCCTTTGCAGGTGACAGTAAATTCACATAATTATTTTACTGATGGGACAGTTAGTAACAGCTATTTTGTAACGGAAGGTTACTCAAAAGAGAAGTTATTAAAATAAAGAAAATTTATTATATACATTTGTGGATATATTGGACAATTCATTGATAAAAAACAACGGATTAATATTAATTTAATCCGTTGTTTTTGGGCTCAGAGGGGCTCGAACCCTCGACCAATTGATTAAGAGTCAACTGCTCTACCAACTGAGCTATAAGCCCATATATTTTTTCTTGATTTATCAATACTTTAAGTATTGATTGTAAACTGATTGTAACAAAACAGGCAGTCATTGTCAATATATGGTAACGACTGCCTGGTTTTAAAATTAAATCATGTTTATTTTTATTATTATATTCTTCTATTTCATACTCATACTTTTTAGTGTTACTTTTGCTTTTGGTAATTCAGGGGTATGATTTTTTGCTTTTTGTTTTTTAGAATTAGATTTTCCGAGAGTCCATCTGAAACCTGCCTGCAAGCCAACACCGTTTCTGCCGCCGTTTGTAATATATGTTTGGAAAAATCCTGTAAATTTTTCACCCCAGGCTTTTCTGACACCCACACCGTATTTTACAAATGGATCAATTGAAAGGCTCGGAAGCGAAACATTGTTTGCCTGGAATTGTGTTCTATCCATAATATTCCATACAACGCTAACACCTAAATATGGCTGCCAGCCATTTTTGAGATTTCCGATGAATTTGATACCGGGCTCTAACTGGATTGCGTGCAGCGGATCAGAGTTAATGCTTACTCCTGCAGCATTATGGTAATCAAATGTATTAATAAATGAATAAGACATTAATAAGCTGGGCTGGATAATGAACTTACCTTTTGCAAGCTCCCAGTTGTATCCTGTTTTGGAAGCAATACCTGACATTAACATCGTAAAATCTTCACTTCCAAACATTGCACTTGCCTCACCGGCACTAGCACCAACGTTAGCAGTTAAGCCTGTAAAGAAATTACCTTTGTAAGCCATTCCGACTGCACCTAATGTACCGCCGTTCTGCCATATACTTACACCGTCATAAGCTTGATGAGAACCGTTATATCCGGCATAAATTCCCCACATACCGTCCCATCCATGCCCTAGATCATAGAGTTCTGATTCTCCTCCGAAGAATGAACCATAAGAAACATTTGATACATCAGGGCCATTATTTAATGGTACATTTTCAAATGTTGCATAAGGTCTGAACCAACCGGCTTTATTTTCATATTGTGTAACAGTCGGGTCATATACTATGTCTGCATCGTTTCCGGCAGCGTATCTGTTGCGCATTTTCATGGCCTGACGCTGTTCTTTTGTCATTAACATATACATATCCATATTACGGAATGCGTTGTCATAAGAATTAAGTTGTACAAGATATCCGCCGAGCTGAGCTGCAACAGGAGATGCCATAACATCAGGAGTGAAGCTGTCATATCCTGGTTCTCCTCCTCTGCCGGCACCATATAGCCCGAAGTTCATCATAGCGCTTACAGGATCATAACTTGCAGAGTACTTGTATATTGGTGAATATGCGATATCTCCGCCCGTATATTGAATTGCTCCGGCAAGTGCTGTTTTTACAGCTTCATCCATACCTGTTCCAAGTGGTGAAATAGAAAATGTTTTTTCTGTTGTCGGTTGTGTTATCAATATATTAGAGATATTTATGTTATTTCCATTTGCATTGAAACTGCTTGCAGTGATTGTATCCATTGTTTGGTCTGCGAGGTTAGCATCGAGTCTCAAATCCATATCACTGTTAAGAGTTAAGTTCCCGAGGTTAGCGGAGTTAATAGCGGAGTTTTGAAGAGAAACAGTACCGCCGTTGTAGTTGAAGTTAACGCTGTCGGCAAAGTTTCCGGAATAAAGAGTTCCGTTCTGCGTATTAGTACCAAAGTTCAATGTACCGTTGTACATATTAACTGTGTTATTCTTAACTTCGTTATTAATAGCGATAGTACCGGTTGTCGGGGCATTAATACCAGTAACATCAGAACCTGCGTTGACGTTTATTGTACCATTTAAACCATCGATACTGTCGTCAAAGACAACTTTACCGCTACCTGCATTTATATTTACGGTACCTCCTTGATTGTTTAATGCATTAAATTCATTTTTTGCATTTTTATTGCCAGTGAAAGTTGTATTGGCATCGTTTGCAATAATATTTAATATAGACGTATTGCCTATTGCCCCAACTGACAAAGAAGCTGCACTCAGTGTTGCACTGTTATCCCTAAATTCAGAATCTATAATTGTCATAGTGCCGTAATTTCCCACTGCACCTACAGTAGGCGCTTTATTACCTTCAATAAGTGTGTTGCTTATAACAGTTGTGCCATGGTTATTAATCGCTCCAGCAAAATCATCCTTTGCTGCAATATTATTTTTTAATACCGAATTATCTATATTCAATGAGCCGCCATTATCATTAATGATTGTCATATAACTAAAATTATTTATCCCTTGAGACTCTTCATCATTTTTATTTCCTACATTATTGATATTCAAGGTTTGATTATTATTAATAATTATTCCGCTAATACCGTCACTGTTTGCAGTAATGTCATGCCCGTTGCCGTTAATTGTGAGGGTTGCACCTTCGCCTCCGCCCATTTCACCAAGGTTTGTTGTAACATTTTCATCCGCGCTCATAGAATAAATTCTTTCAGCCATTGTATCTTGCACTGCCTGCGCTAAAGTACTAGCACCTGCTGATAATAAAAGCTGTGTATTGTCCAGTGTATATCCTAAAAGTATATTTTTCCCTTCTAAGTTATCTCCTGATACTGTTACATTATCGCTTACAGCAATATTGCCAAGAAGGTCTGTATCTGTAGTGATTACTTTATTGCTGACTAAACTGTCAGACGAACCGACATTAATATCAGAAATAATTATCTTGTGATTATTAGCATTTACACTGTCAGCAGAAAGAAGGCTGTTTGAACCGATTGTATCAAGTGCAATTTCCGTTGATAAATCTGAATTCAATGTGACATTCCCGAGATTTTGCGTTGTCACTCCATCATTTTCAACACTCAGCTTTCCACCGTTAGCATTGAAATTAATTGAACTGTCTAGATTCCCGACAGAAGCTGCAACCTGTGTTTGTGTACCGTCAGATTTTGTAATAGTTCCACCCTCATAATGCCCGAGCTTTAAAGTGCCATTATATAGGTTCACTTTACTATTTGTAGCAGTATTATTGAGTTCAACAACACCGGTATTAGGAGCATTAGTCCCATCCGGCATTTTTATACCAGATGAATTAATGTTGTATGTACTACTTGCTGCATCACTCCCTGTTATCCCGTCATTGATAATAACACTATGTTCTCCGGCATTAAGATTCATCGTGCTGCGTCCTATATTTGAGTTCAGCCTGAAATTTTCAAGTGCATTAGAAATACTACCGCGTTGGGTGTTTCCTGTAAAAACAGTATCTGCTTTATCTGCAATAATATTAACTGTACTGCCTACGTTACATATTGCACCACCCTCATTACTACTACCGTTGCCTAAAAATTCAGAATCAACTATGGTTACACTACTTTTTCCATTGTGGGCTGAAATTACCCCGCCGAATCCTGCCGAATTATTAATAAATTTAGACCCGACTATGGATACAATATTATTTTCACCATTACTTTGAATTACACCGCCCCAGTCTGTTCCGATATTATCTGAAAAGACCGAATTGTTAATCGTCAGGTTACTATTACTTGTCATCTGTAACTCAATTACACCACCGTATATTGCGCGGAAATTGCTGAATCCGGTTGTGTTGTCAGAACCTACATTATTAATTGTAAGAGTTTGACCATTGTTAACGGAAATAGGACCGTAAATTGCGTCACTGCCGGGCTTATCTGCACCATCTATATCGTACCCGTTGCCATTTATGGTGACATTGCTGCCGCCTAAGTTGCCTAAACTCATATCGGTGTTTCTTGTTATATTCCCTGTTATATCTATCGGGGATGTACCGTTTTGGATTGCCTGCTGCAGTTCTGTCCAATTAGACACTTCTGCCGCTTTTACACTATGAGTGCATATAAAAAGCGATACTGATATAGCTGCAAGTAAAATGTTTTTTCTCTTTTCCACTTATTTATCCTCTTAATTTTTACTGTTTTTAGCAAAAAAGCACCCCTGACAATAAAAATTGCCTGAAATGCCATTAATTTTCTTCTTGACTTATTTTGGAATTACTCTTTTTCATTTTCCTTATGTAATTTAAGTACAACAAACTGACAAGTTTGTTGTAAAAAGACCGATGTATTTTATAAGTTTTTACAATATAAAATTCTTATAGCTTTCATCAATTTTGTCCTGCTCGATTCCTATATATCGTAAAGTAACCTGCGGATTTGTATGGTTAAAAATTTTTTGAAGCATTACTACATCCTTAAATTTTTTGTAATAATGATATCCAAAAGTTTTTCGCAAAGTATGTGTGCCGGTTCTATCTTCCAATCCAGCCTGTTTACATGCCGAGTGAATTATTCTGTATGCCTGAACCCTGTCCAGCCTGTTTCCGAATACTGTCAAAAATAGCGGTGAATCTGCTTTCATATCTTTTGTGTACATCTGAAACATCGGTTTGAGCTTTGCATTTATCGGAAATTTTTTAAACTTTCCTGTCTTTTTTTCAATTATCTGGATATAAGATTTATCCCGTACATCTCTGACGTTCAATGCAAGAATGTCTGAAATTCTCAGTCCGCAATTTGTTCCTGTAACAAATAGTAATAAATTTCTCTGGCTTTGTTTTGCAAGTATTCTTTCAATTTTTTGTATATCGGTTTTTTTTCTAATGGGTTCAACAGTTGACATTTTTCTTTCCTTTCTTTTGTAAAAACTAACTTCACATATAAAATACTCACAAATATAATAATCCGATACCTGAAAAAATTTTTATATGTAAGTTATAAGCTTAAAATTTGCAATAAATTATTTTTTGTAGTAAAATCAGGTATTATGAGCGGGATAATTAAAGCTATGGTGATGTCGGCAGGGGTTGGATCAAGACTAGATCCTTTGACAAAATTTGTTCCCAAACCTTTAGTACCTGTCGCAAACAGACCAGTTATGGATATTTTGTTTGACAAGCTCGTATCAATCGGCGTAAAAGATGTTATATGTAACACTTATTATCTTGCTGATAAAATTATTGAAAGATATAAGAATAATAATCCGGGTATAAATTTTAATTATATAAAAGAAGAAACTTTATCAGGAACTGCGGGTGGTGTAAAGAAATGTCAATTCTTTTTTGATGAAGGAAATCCTTTTTTAGTGATGTCTGCGGATGGCCTTTCTAATGCGGATTTAGAAAAAGGTATTGAAATTCATAAAAAATCAGGTGTGATAGCTACAATAGGTATAAAACAGATAAAATTGGAGGAATTGCCGAATTTTGGTGTTGTTGTAACAGATGAAAACGGTTTTATAACAGAATTTCAGGAAAAACCTTCTATAGAAGAAGCAAAAAGTAATTTTATAAATACAGGGATTTATATATTCGACTATAAAATTTTTGATTATATTCCGGAAAATACTTTTTATGATTTTGCCAAAAATGTATTCCCGAATCTGTTGAAAGAGCATGCCATAAATACATTTGAAGTAAAAGAATACTGGAGTGATATCGGCACTTTAGAGCAGTATAAACAATCTACACAGGATTTGTTTAACGGAAAATGTAAATTCTCACATGCCCCGGTAGTTTACTCAGATTCCGGTTCTTATATCGCTGAGGATGCTCTAATCCCTAAATCGGTGAAATTTATCGGAAATTCTGTTATCGGGAAATATTCAAATCTCGGTGAAAATTCCGTAATAGAAAATTGTATAATATGGGATAATGTCGTAATAGATGCAAATGTAAGACTTTCAGACTGTGTTATAGCATCAAACAGTGTAATAAAAACTGATTTGGCTTCTCAGATTGTTGGAGCAAATGAAATTAAAGCCTCAGAATCTTTAAAAATATAATACTTGATTTTTAAACTTTTTGATGTTAGATTATTTATATTGTCTGAGGCTGTTGGCACTCTGCGAGAAAATGATTGATTATCGTTTTCGAGAGGGAAGGTAGCGCAGCTACCGCTAACAAGTTTCAACAATACCAACAAATCTGGGACTGTTGGCACTCTGCCGAGAAAACGATTGATTATCGTTTTCGAGAGGGAAGGTAGCGCAGCTACCGCTAACAAGTTTCAACAATACCAACAAATCTGGGAC